>NZ_JBFUEP010000019.1:0-71291 GCF_056403895.1 Pedococcus sp. P2_E5 | reverse complement strand
CTCCAAGGCTTGGCACGAGTCCACCGACATCACCTCCAGCACCTGGTCAGGTCGGCCCGCACTCAGCAGCGTCAGGATCACCCGTATCGCCACCAAGCGCATGGAAGCCTTCGCTGGCTCGGAAGAACCAAACAAGGTGTTCGCCTACGGGGGTATCGGCCCCGGCGGCTACCCGGCCGGGCAGTATGCCGAGCTCAGGCTCGGGCTAGCCGTCACCTCCCGCCCCTAGCGTCCGGTGGTTCTGCGCGCGTGGCGACGGCAGGTACAGAACTGGCTGGGAACTCCGCCGATCGCCCGGTAGACGCCGTTCGTCAGCGGCAGCTTCTTCCGGGACGCCCGCGTCGAGGGAGTTCAGCTGCGTCCGTGACGCCGTCGTATGCTCGAGCCGTGGTTGAGATCCGCCCGGCCGGCCCGAGTCGTCTCGCCCGGATCGCTGATGTGCTCGGTCGTGCGCTTGTCACCGAACCGATGATGACGTGGCCGCTCGGAGGTCGAAGCGACGACCTCAAGGAACGCTGCATTCGAGCGTACGCGCTCTACCTCGACCCCTTATTGGACGAAGGGCTCGTCTGGGAGACCGCAGACGGGCACGGCGCCCTCGTGCTCGTGTCGCCCGACCAGACCGACGTGTGGGACGACGCACTCGGGCACGTCGACGATTCGACAACCCACGACGTCACCGATGACGGCGGACTGCGGCACGAGCGCTTCTGGGGGTGGGTCGCCTCGAAGATCCCGCCCGAGCCGGTCTGGCATCTCGACTCCGTGGCGGTCGAGCCCGGCTGGCAGGGAGGCGGGATCGGTTCGGCGCTGATCGAATTCGGGCTCGGGCGGACACGCGAGAGCAACACTGCCGTCATCCTCGAGACCGGCACGCCGCGCAACGTGACGCTCTACCAACGCCACGGATTTCGCGTCGTCGAGGAAGCTGACCCGCCCGAGGGCGGCCCGCACGTATGGTTCATGCGCCGAGACCCCTAGCCCGGCGCGATCAGGACTGAGCCGAGCCGCGCGCTCCTGCCGCGATGGGTGCGTCACTCCGCCGCCTGACGGCGCGCTGTGAGGCGATGACGGCAACAACAACGCTGTCGTTCGAGTTGCCGATCAAACTTGCTGGGCCAAACCGACGACATGACCCTGCGGGTCGGCGATGAGCGCGAATGACACTCCGGGAACGCTGACCGGCTCCTGTACGACGCGTCCGCCGAGGCGAGTCGTGTTGGCGATGGCGCCGGCCATGTCCTCGACGTCGACGAAGAACGTGACCAGGTCGCCGTCGCCCTGGAGCGGGCTGATCGCGGTGTACAGCGCGCCGGGCACCCCAGTCTCGACAAAGGTGTAGCCGGGGAAGGCGCCTTCGGTTGGGTAGGTCCACCCGAACAGCTCCCCGAAAAATGCCCTTGTTGCGTCGGGGTCGCTCGAACGGATCTCGGCGTGCACGATGGAGTGGCTCATGGTGACCTCCGGTTCTGCGGGGCCACCGGGCGTGGCCTCCAACCAGATGACGTTCGAGCCCGTCCCCAATCGACAGAGGTCAGCGACCAGCCGCAGACGCGAGAACTGTCGTTCCGTCGCGAGGCAGCGGCCAACGTGCCAGGAGAGATCACCTCAAGCCGTGGCTCGCGTGGGCCGGTATCGCATTGCGACCGCCCCCGACCGGAACTCATGGCGATCCACGAGCTCGAGCTGGATGCGCTCGCCCAGACCGGCGAGCAAGGTCGGCCCGTGTCCGGCAAGGACCGGCTGCACAACGAACACGTACTCGTCGATCAGTCCGAGATCTGCCAACGCCAAGGGGAGCGTCACACCACCTACGAACAGGCCCTCGCCCGGCTCCTGCTTGAGCCGCTGAACCGCTTGCCCCAAGTCGCCTCGCACCAGCTCGGCATTCCAGTCAACCCCGCCCAGCGTGCTCGACACGACGTACTTCTTCGTCCGGTCGATGGTCTCGGCGAAGGGGATATCCCACTCATCCATCCAGTCAGGCCACGTGCCCGTGGCCGGCCTACGCCACGCCGACTCCATCATCTCGTAGGTCACCCGGCCGAACAGCAGGGCATCGGCTCGTTCCATCTCAGCGGTCCAGTAGCGCATCGACTCCTCGTCGGGGGGCAGCCCCGCCTCGTGATGGCAGCAGCCGTCGAGTGTGACGTTGATCGAGTATCGAAGTGGTCTCATCTCGCCCTCCCTTGATGCGCGCAACGCGTCTTCACCCCGACCGTACTCAGACCAGGCGTTGCTGGTTCTGGCGAACTCGGAAGATTCGTCAGCGACGCTGAGTTCTTCGGCGCATCCCGCTTCTCGCGTGGGTTCCCATCCGGATCTAACGCGCCGCGTGAACAATCGGGTCCAGAGAAGTAGCGTCGTTTCCTATGGGAGGGGCCTGCGACAGGTGGCCGCCTCGCCCTCTGAATCGAGGAAGACGTCATGGCCGACGAACTGACGGATCCACCCGAGGACGTTGCCATACCTGCTATGCGGCAGCTCATGACCCACCGGCAACGCGTTACCTCCGTCCTCGTAGGACTCGGAGCCGGTGCGGCTGGAGTTGCGGCAGTGTTCTTGACGGCGAACGAGCTCGGCACCGCAACGCTTCTGGCGGCGGGGGTCTACTTCGTCCTCGCATCCCTTCTGGGCTGGTTCCCGAAACTCAAGTTCGGCGACAACGAGATCGACCCCAGCGAGGTCGCGGAGGCGCGAAAGGAGTCAAGCGAGGCCAAGTCTGACTCGGGAGACGCCAAGGAGGGCCTGGCAGAGGTGCTGGAGCGGCTGAACAAGCTGGAGGCAACAGCCGGCCGCCGGGAGGATGCGTCCGCACGACGCCCAGAGGACGAAACGATTCCGGGGCGCCAGGAACCGTTGCCACCAAAGCCACCTGCCGCAGGCGCCGACGACGGTCTGGACCCCCGACTCGCCCAGTTGGCGAAGCAGTACAACGAAGTCCGGTGGACGATGCCCAGCGGGGGCGAGCGAACGGCGATCATGACCGGGATAGTCACCAGCATGATTGAACTCTGTCAGCGGGTCGGGGTTCCTGACCTCGACGGGCTGCTCACAGGCGAGGACCGCGGGCGTCGACTCCTGGCCGTGGCCTTCCTCAACGCCCGACCAGACGCGAGCCGCATCCCGCAGCTTGTCCTGGCTTCGGTGCAGGAGGACAAGCCCTTCAACGAGTATTGGGCCCTTCAAACCCTACGTAAGACCCTGCGTGGCAACTGTGGCCAGCTCGTCCCCGACCTCCGGCTCAAACTCCAGGCTCGGATGAACGCATTGCCTCGCGGAACTGATCGGTGGCGGTTGATCCAAGCGATCCTCAGCGATTGTCCGTGACCACCCTGCGAGGCCGCGCGACGCGAGCAGGGGTGTCACCGGGTGCCCCGCAGCGGCGCCGACCCCGCGCTGGGCGGCGCCGACCTCGCGCTGGGGCGGCGCGGCGCGGCATACCTGATGGACCCAGCTGTCGATCAGACGGTGCCGGTGGCGAGCGCCCGGGCGACGCGGTGCTCCAGCTCGCGCGGGTAGCGCTGCACGCCGTGGGGCAGGTCTGCGGTCTGCCCGCTCAGGATGGCCTCGAGCCCGAGCAGCATGATCGCCGCGAACGGGTCGAACAGCTGGGGAGCGCCGATCCCGAGCCCGGCCGCGAGGTTGACCAGGCTCCCCCGGTTGAGCAGGTACACCCGCCGACCGTCGAGCTCAAAGCGTTCGAGGTGTCGTCGAACCGGGGTGCGCGGATGACGGTCGAGCCAGTCGACGTCGATCTCGCGGTCGCTGTGTCCGACGTTGACCAGGATCGCGCCGTCGGCGACCTGCGACAGCTGCCGCTCCCCCACCACCCCGTCGAACCCGGTGGCAGTGACGACCACACTCGCCGAGCGCAGGGCCGCGCCCATCTCCGCGACGCGGCACCCGTCGTGCTGGGCCTGCACCAGCCGCACCGGATCGAGATCGACGACGGTGACGACCGCGCCCAGATCGCGGGCACGAGCGGCGACGCCCTGTCCCACCGGCCCGAACCCGACCACGACGACCTCGCGCCCGTACATCGCCAGCCCCGTGATGGCTGAGAAGGCGGGCCACGTCTCGAGGCCGACGTGGTGACGGTTGTGGATGAGGTCCTTGAGCGCGATCCCGTTCCAGTCGAGCACCGGGAACGGGACCTGCAGTCCCTCGAGTCGGTGCAGCCCGGTCGTCGTCGCCTCGAGCGCTCCGGACGGCCGGTGGCCGGCAGCCGCAGCGGCGGCGATGAGGTCACCACCCATGTCGCACAGCGCGTCGGCTGGTTCGCTGACGAGCCACTCCAGCGACTCGTCGAGTTCGCCGGCGCTCATCCCCGCACGTGCCCGCACCTCGACGCCGATCGAGGCCAAGTGGGCGACGGCGCGATCATCGGTGCTGTCGGGGTTGCACGGCGCCATCCGCACCCGGGCGCCGGCCGCGACGAACGGAGTCACGATGCTGATCGTGTCGGCGAGGATGTGCTGGCGGCACGCCACGGTGCGACCGCTGAAGTCAGACCTTGCCACCGTGGCACCGAACGAGGTGGTGATCGGCGTCGTCCACGCGATCCACTCCAGCTCGGCAGCGTCCATGATTCAAGTACACCAGTCACGGGCACGGCAGTTGTAGGGCTACCAACGCATTTCGCGATGGCGCCAGCCGCTCGTCCGCAGACTGGGAAGTGCAAACGAGGGCCGCTGGACGCATACGTGACACGACGGTTCCGACGTGGCCGGCCAGGTCGCCCAGGGATCGTGTCGGGTGTCGCTACTGTCGGGTGTGCCTACTTTCGTTCTCATCCCGGGCGCCGGTGGATCTGCGTGGGTCTGGAGCCGTGTGAGTCGGCTCCTGGTCGAGGCCGGCCACGAGGCGATCGCGGTTGATCTGCCCGGCGACGACGAAGCCGCCGGCCTGCCCCGCTACACCGAGCTGGTCGTCGACGCGATCGGTTCACGGTCCGAGGTGGTACTCGTCGCGGGATCGCTCGGAGGCTTCACCGCGCCGCTCGTCTGCGAGAAGGTGCCGGTCCGTGAGTTGGTGCTGGTGAACGCGATGATCCCTGATCCTGGTGAGCGCGCACGCGACTGGTGGGCACATACGGGCGCGGTCGACGCCCAGGACGAGGCGGCTCGCGCCGGTGGCTACGGTCCCTTCGACGTGGCCACCTATTTCCTGCACGATGTCGACGCCTTGGTGGCAGCTGAGGGCGAGTCTCATCAGCGCTCCGAGGCCGACATCGCCTTCGAATCGGTGTGTGACTTCACGGCGTGGCCAGCAGCTCCGATTCGCGTTCTCGCCGGCGCTGACGACCGATTCTTCCCCGTCGGCCTACAGCGCCGCGTCGCTCGCGCCCGGCTCGGCGTCGAGGCCGATGTGGTTCCGGGTGGGCACCTGCTGCCGCTCGTGCAGCCGCGGCTGGTGACCGACTACCTGCTGCAGCGGACCCGCCCCTGAGTGTTACGACGCCGGCATCGGGTCGTCCGGCCGAGACCAGGCGATCGCGATCAGCTGGCGCAGGACATCCACATCGACGTCGTCAAGCTTCTTGACGTAGACGCAGCCCGCGCCCTCGGTGTACGTCCCCAACGAGGGCAGCAACGCGGCGCCCTCGGGCAGATCCTTGAGGCCGTACAGGGACAGCTGGGCCTTGCGCGGCGAGAACCCGGTCTTCGGCCAGTCACCATGCCTGCGCGGATCGGCGGGCGACACGTAGCGATAGCTGCCGTACCCGACGATCGACGGACCCCACAGGGTCGGCTCTGCACCCGTGACCTCATGGAAGATCTCGGCAAGGCGCAGACCGTCCTCCTGTCGACGAGCGGGGGTCGCGGCCTGCAGGAACTCCTCGACACTCGCCACCGTCGGCACCGTCTTCGGTTCACCCATGGTCTCAGTCTGGCACTCGATGGTGGCCGCCCTCGGAGTGGAGAGCCTTCGACGGGGCGGCACGTCGTCCCCGCAGGACGGGCGCGCACAGATTTCCAGCGGAGCACCTTCTTGCGTGAGCCAGGGCTGCAGCCGATGCTGAACAGATGGAGGTATCGGGTGTGCTGCTCGCGCTGGTGAGCGTGCTCCCCGTCCTGTTCTCCGCAGTCTGGAGCTTCATCAGAGGGCGACGGGTGCAGCAGGGGAACACCATCCGCCTGGAGATCGACGGAAGGACTCTTGAGCTCACCGACACCACGGAGGATGAGCAGCGCACCATCATCGACGCCTGGCTGAATCGCCTCAAGGAGGCGGAAGATGGCGACCGCTGAAGGGCGGCTCGGAGCGGCCACCGGCGCCGCCACCGCCCGGGCAGGATTCGCAGGCGCCGGAAGCGGCACAGGGCTGGTCGTCTTTGCCGAGTCCCTTCCAGACGGTGCGGCCCGCACGATTGCCCTCTACGTGGCTCCGGTGGTGTCGGTCCTGTTGGGCGCGCTCGCGCTGTACGTGGAGATCCAAGCTCGGCGATACATGCAGCATCGCTTGGTCCGTCGGCTTCGACGGACCCTCGAGGAGTATCTGCGCAACCCGCACACGTCTGACGAGCACAAGTTCCTCCTGCGACAACGCCTCGAACAGATCGAAGAGGTCGTGACATCTCAGGAGGTGGAGCGTATTCGCCTCATCGGCATCGGGACCTCCGACTCGGGCAGCCATCGAGCCTCATGATGCGCCTCCCCCTGGCAGGGGCGCCGCGAACCGAAGCTCGAGCTCGGTTCGGATCTCGACGTGGCGTGCCAGGAACGCCCGCTCATCCATCCGCTTCCGTCGGAGCCAGCCGGTGACCTCGGTGTTGCACTTGCTGGTGTTGCACGACCGACAGGCCGGCACCACGTTGTCGAGCGTGTACCGCCCACCACGGGATATCGGCAGGACGCAGTCACGTTGCAGTGGCCCACCGGTGGCGCCGCAGTAGGCGCACCCTCCCCACATCGCCTGCAGCGTCGTCCACTGGGCGTCGGTCAGATCATGGCTGACGAGGCCCATGCGTCGTTTCCGCCGGCTGGCCGCCCGGGCCTTGCGGGTTCTGCTCACGGTCACCTCGCCAGCGTAGGGTTCGAGGAGTCGGATCGACGGCAACGCGGTGCGAGCATCGGCGCATGTCCTGGAGAGCGAATGCGTGGCGCCCTCGCGGTATCACTGACCCGCCTGCTCCCTCTTTGAGGACAAGGGGTTGGGCGACCTGCCCAGCCCAAGTTGGAGGTCGTCATGCGTGACGAATTCACAGCCCGGGTCTCGAGCCTGGCGATGGTCGTGGCAGCCCTGGCGACGCTGGGAGCAGTGATCTACCTGTCGGTGCGTGGCGAGCAGGTGAACGAGTACCTCGCAGGTCTCGCGGGGCTCACGGTCGGCGCCCTCCTGCCCTCGCCGCTCTCGTCGGCACGCACCGCCCCACCGCGACCCGAGCAGGGACGTCACCGGGTCCCCCGCGGCAGCGCCGACCTCGCGCGCTGAGGCGGCGCAGCGCGGCATACCCAAAAGCAGGGAAGGCGGCGGCGAAGGTCTGACGCAGCGCGAGCGGAGCCAACTGGCTCCTAGTAGCTCGTGCCCTTGCGCCACGCCATCTCCTGCAGCTCGAAGGTGTTGCCGTCAGGATCGGAGAAGCCTGCTCCCTTGACGCCGCCGCCGAAGTCGTGGACCTCGCCGACCTCCACGCCTCTGCGGACGAGCTCGGCACGCGCCTCGGCGACGTCCTCGACCACGAGGTGCACGCCTCTGACACTGCCGGGCGCTCCCGCGTACACCTCCAGCCCTGTCCCAAAACCGACGGAACAACCCGAGCCCTCTGGGGTGAACTGGACGACCCGCACGCCCTCGCTGGGCTGCACGTCGACGTCCTTCTTCCAGCCGAGCTTGTCGGCATAGAACGCGATGGCTCGTTCCACGTCCGCAACCGGGAGCGGGATCAGCTCCACCTTCATCTGCATCGCAGTCGAACCCCCTTGGCCTGTCTCGTCCATCCGATCATGGCATGGGCTCGGCCTCCGAGATGGCGGAGCCGGCGATGTGGGTGTTGAACGGCAGGAAGGGCGAGTGGATCCGGTGGTGGCTGAGGTCGACGCTGGTGAAGCCCGCGGACCGGATCACGCTTGCGAGGTCTCGTTCGCAGGAACAGCCTTCGAAGACCCACGCCCACGGTCGACGCAGGATCCGCTGCGCCCACCGCGTCGGCGTGCCACGCCTCGCGGCAACGTGCTCGGCGAAGCTGAACCGACCTCCGGGACGCAGGATGCGGCGAACCTCGGCGAGGACGGCCTCCGGGTCGCGGACGCTGCACAGGACCAGGCTGGAGATGACGGCATCGGCGCTGGCGTCGGGCAGGTCGATCCGTTCGGCGACGACGCTGCGGATCTCGACTTCGACACCGCGTGCGCGGGCCGCACGCCGCAGCCGCGTGTGCATGTAGGGGTTGGGTTCGATCGCGATCAGGCGAGCGCCGACCGGCAGGTAGCGCAGGTTCGCCCCGACTCCCGATCCCAGCTCGACCACGGTCGGCGGGAGGTCGGCAAAGGCCGTGGCCTTGAACTTGCTCATGTGCCAGTTGATGTAGCCGCCCATGAACCAGAAGAAGGCGGAGTTGAACCGGCCGCGCGCTGGGTGCTCGCCGAACTCCTCCAACTCCTCGGGCGCACGGGTGCGCGTGGTCGTCTCCTCGGGCGCACGGGTGCGCGTGGTCGTCTCCTCGGGCGCACGGGTGCGCGTGGTCGTCATGGTGGCGGGTTGTGTGAGGTGAGTGGTCATGCGTCGAGCGTGGCCGACGCGCGGTGAGGCCGTCAGCAGTGGAAATACCGCAGTTGGGAGATCAGTCCCCCAGGTTGGACGCGACGTACCACGCCGCGATCTGGGCACGGGACCGGAACCCGAGTCGGTCGCGAATCCGTTCGACGTGCGACTCGGCGGACCGCTCGCTGATCACCAGCTCCTCCGCGATCTGCCGATTCGACCAGCCCTGCGCCACCAGCGCCGCCACCTGCGTCTGGCGCGTGGTCAACGTGGGCCCTGTCCTGCGCTCGAGAGGGGGCAGTCCCAAGCCGCGGCGCATGGCGTTCAGCACGGAGAGGGTGTCGCCCGCGAAGGGGATGTGTGTCCGACCGGCGAGCACCGTCAGCGTCGCGCCGTCGATGCCGGCTGCCAGCCGCTCGGCTTCGGCAAGCGGCACCGCGCGATCGTCGTGCCGGTGGATGACCGAGGTGGGTGCACTGATCAGGCTGAGGTCGCGGGCGACGTCGATGTCGTAGCACGCGGCCAACAGCCGGTGCGCCCACGCAGCGGAGGCCGATTCCCTTTGGTAGCGGGAGAACATCGCGCGGAACCCGGCGTCCGCGTCGGGGGCGAAGATCTCGGTCAGCACATCCGATGCGAATCCCCAGTGCCGCGCGACCAAGCCGAGCACGTGCTCGCGGACGGCGGGGGCAGCCACCCCGTCACCGTCGACCCACCCGCCGTAGAGCACCAGGCGCGTCACCGACTCCGGATGACGAGCGGCCCACCTCACCGCGAGTGGCGCACCGAAGGAGGCGCCGACCAGGTCGAAGCGTTCGACCCCTACAGCGGTCGCGACCGAGTGCAGAACGTCCAGCTCCAGCTCGACGATGTCCGTGCGACTGGTACTCCCCGACAGACCGCACCCCGGTCTGTCGTACCGCACGAGGGTCCGACCGTCCCCGAGTCCCTCATAGAACTGACGCTCGGCCGGCAGCGCCCACCCGAGTTCGAGGTGCGACACCCACCCCGGCACGTAGATCGCGACCGGGCCCCGGCCGGCGACGGCGAACCGGATCTTCGTGCCGTCCTCGAGCGTGGCCAGGCCGAGCTGTTGCTCCACGAGCGTCATTGTGCAGCCGGCCGCCGGTCGGCGAAAGCAACGACAGGTCCGGGCGAGGTAGCTGGCGCCTATCGACGTCCACCCTCTGACGCGGTTAGGTGGTTTCGTGTCGACTGCTTCTCCCGTCACGACGGCACGCGGGGTCGTGCGGACCTACCTGATGCTGCTCCTGGGCAACACCCTTGCCCAGGCCCTGATCTGGGGCATCAACACGATCTTCCTGCTCGACGCCGGCCTGTCGAACCTCGAGGCCTTCGCGGCGAACGCCTTCTTCACCGCGGGCATGGTGATCTTCGAGGTGCCCACCGGGGTGGTGGCCGACACGATCGGTCGCCGCGCGTCATACCTGCTCGGCACGATCACGCTCAGCGTGGCCACCCTGGCCTACGTGGGGCTCTGGCACTGGCACTCAGCGTTCTGGCTGTGGGCCCTGGTCTCCATCGGGCTCGGACTCGGCTTCACCTTCTTCTCGGGCGCGGTCGAGGCATGGCTCATCGACGCCCTGGCAGCGGTCAACTTCACCGGGACGGTCGAGTCGGTGTTCGGGCGCGGTCAGGTGGTGGGCGGGGCCGCGATGCTGGTCGGGTCGCTCGGCGGGGGTGTCATCGCCCAGCACACGTCGGTCGGTGTCCCGTTCGTGCTCCGCGCCGCGATCCTCGCGGTGATGTTCCTGTTCGCGTACGTCGTGATGCACGACATCGGCTTCACCCCTGACCCACGCGGCCGGCCACTCGCCGAGATGCGACACATCGTCGTGACCTCGGTGGACCTCGGGTGGCGGGTGCCCGCAGTCAAGTGGTTGATGGTCGAGTCGCTGTTCACCGGTGGCGTGGCCATCTACGCCTTCTACGCGCTGCAGCCGTACCTCCTGGAGCTGTACGGCGACCCCCACGCGTACCAGATCGCCGGTCTCGCCGCGGCGATCGTCGCCGGGGCCCAGATCCTCGGAGGTCTGCTCGCTCCCCGGCTGCGCCAGTTCGTCCACCGTCGTACGAGCGCCCTCGCCGCGATCTCGGCCCTGGGGACGCTGGCGCTCGCGCTGATGGGGCTGGTGCAGAACTTCTGGGTCGTCATCAGCCTGGTGAGCGTGTGGGGTCTGCTCTGGGCGGCAGCGATGCCGATCCGCCAGACCTACCTCAACGGCCTCATCCCCTCCAAGCAGCGCGCCACGATCCTGTCGTTCGACTCCCTCATGGGCTCAAGCGGTGGGGTCTGGGGCCAGCCGGTCCTCGGCAAGTCAGCCGACCTGTGGGGGTACGGACCGTCGTACGTCGTGGGTGCCGCGATCTCGGCTCTCGCGTTGCCCGCACTCCTGCTCTCACGTCGCCAGAACGCGCCCGCCGACCGGGTCACCTCGAGCCCCGCCGCGCCCGGCGTGGGCCCACCCGCCCCCGCCGGCCAATAGGTCCCGCGCCGCCGGGGCCGCGCGGGCGTCTTTTCGCGTATGCCGGTCGGCGCGGTCATGCAGTCAGGTCGCCTGCAGTCAGGTCGCCTGCAGTCAGGTCGCCTGCGACAGGGCGGTGGCGATCACGGCGGCAGTCTGTTGCGGCACCTCGTCCGGCAGGAGGAACACCGCACCGGGGATCGTCACCAGGGTCACGTGGGCAGCCGCCGTGAGGGTCGCGCGCTCGGCGTCAGTGAGGCCACCGTCCCCCTTCTCGGCGTGAACCACCCACACCGGCGTGCTGCACGCGGCAAGCCGGGTCGCGTAGTCGGTGTCCGCGTCGATGTAGTCGAGGTACACCGCGCTTGCCCGGACCGCGTCTGCGGCCCTGTTCTGCTTGAGGTCCTCGATCAGCTCCCGCTTGTGCGGCTCGGGCGCCTTGACGGACCTGGCCATCAGGGGCAGGAGCCTGAGCAGGATGGCCATCGGCCAGCTGCCCACCTTCTGCGATGCCCGTACCGCGGCGCGGAAGAACCTGGCCTCGTCCTCCGTCCTTAGGCTGATGCCGAGCAGGACGACCGGGCCCCGGAAGTGACCGGACAGGAGCGCCTCCAGCGCGACCGTGGCGCCGTGGGAGAAGCCCACCACCACGTCGCAGCCGTGTTCCTCGGCCAGCTCCCCGACCCGACGGGCCAGAGCGGGGACCGACACGTCCTCGGCCAGCGGGGCACCCGCCATGCCCGGCAGCGTCGTGGCCACCAGGCGAACCCCGGACAGCGCCTGGTCAGCCATCACCAGACTGAACGAGCGGGCGGAGTTGGCGCCACCTGGTAGGAGCAGGACCGACTGGTCCGCATCCTCCGGGCCCGCGGTCACCAGCTCCCAGGCACCCCTCATCGCACCTCCGCAACGACCGCTCCGTGGACGCCGGGGCTCAACCGCCCTGCTTCGCAGCCAAGGCCTCGAAGTTCTCGTAGAGCTCGGGAACGCCGTGCTTGTCGCGCTCTCTCAGGGCGGCCGGGCCGACGCGGGCCCAGACGCCGGACACCCACCACCAGTCGAGCACGAGGTCCGTGTCGATCAGCCCATTCTTGGTGAGGGTGCCGATGGTCTCTCCCCAGTTGAGCACCCGTGAGACGAGAACGTCCTTCGTGGTTGCGGTGTCGGGGTCGAAGTCGTCAGCCCACACGGCCTGCATGGCTTCTTCCAAACCCATCGTCGAGCCCCACTGCGCCAGCTGCACGAGCAGGGCGCCGTCCTGCCGATCTGCCATCTCACCCACCTCGTCAGAGCCTGGCCTCTCCGGACGAAAACGCTACGCCGCGCCACCTGCCCACGCCATACGCTCTTCGGACGAGCCCCTCCCCGCGGAGGCAGGGGAAGCGACCGACGCCGGCTTTCGGCGAGGGCGCTCGGACGGTCAAGGCGCTCGGACCGACTCAGGCAAGGCCGTCGAACGGACGCACCTCGACCTTGCCCCTACAGGCCTTGGACCCCTCGGCGGCGAGCCTGAGCGCCACGTCGAGGTCGGGAGCGTCGATCACCCAGAAACCCCCGAGGACCTCCTTGGACTCCAGGTAGGGGCCGTCGGTGAGAACCGGCGTGTCTCCCTGGCCGTCGACGACGGTCGCCGTCGAGGCAGGCTGAAGTCCTCCGGCGAAGACCCAGTAACCCTCGGACCGCAGCTTGTCGTTGAAGACACCAGTCGCGGCGAAGGACTCCTCCATCTCCTCCTTGGAGCCGTAGTTGCCGAACTCGTCCATCTCGGCGGGGCCGTGCACGGCCAGCAGGTAGTGCGTCATCACAGTCTCCTCAGTTGCGGGGCGGTCCCGTTGACCACCTTCCACCCACACCACGAACGACACCCCACGAATACGACAACAGGCGCGGGTCCCTAGTCCCCGATGTGCCTTCGCGCGCATTCCATGACCGCGTCCAGGTCCGCGCCGTACGTGCCGCGTCCCGTCGCGGCATACGCAGCCAGCTTCGTCCCCGCCCGCTCAGCGAGGCGTTCCGCGCCCGTTCGGTTGCCCCGAGCAGCGTGGGTGATCGCGACGCAGACCTGTGCCAGCCCCTGCCACAGGTCCCGTTCCTCGTCAGGCCCCGCTTTCCAGCGCGCCTCGAGAACCTCGTGGGCGGCAAATGGGCGACCGGCCTCAACGAGCTCTCGTGCCCTGCTCAACGTCTCCTCAGGGGGAAGCGGCTCCTCGGGAACCGGCTCGACTCCTTGGGCGCCGTAGGGCAAGGGCCGACCCAGCTCATCCCGGGGCCTCGCCTGACGAGCACGCCCCAGCGCATCGCGGTCACGCTCGGATCCGGTCACGCCAACACCCTCTCAGGGAAAGCACCCTCACGGCGCGAGACGCTCTCTCCAGAAGTGATCTGGAAATCAGGCCTCGGGGGTGTCCAGGCCCTTCGCGATCGCGAACCTGACCAGCTCGATGCGGTTGTGCAGCTGCAGCTTCCCGAGGGTGTTCTGCACATGGTTCTGCACGGTGCGGTGCGAGATGAACAGGTCGGAGGCGATCTCCTTGTAGGACATGCCCGTCGCAACCAGCTTGAGCACCTCGGTCTCGCGCTCGGTCAGTTCGGGGATCGGCCGCGACGGGTCGACCTGCGGCTGGGTCGACATCCTGCGGAACTCCCCCAGCACCAGACCGGCCAGCCCCGGGGTGAACACCGCCTCCCCACGGGCAGTCGCCTCGACCGCGGCCACGATCTCCTCCCGCGAGGCGGACTTCACGAGATAGCCGGTCGCCCCGGCCTTGACCGCCTCGAGGACGTCCTGCTGCTCACCGGACGCCGACAGCACCAGCACCCGGGTGGCGAGGGACCCCAGTGCGGCGCACACCTCGTGCCCGCGCATCCCGGGCAGGTTGAGGTCGAGGACGAGCACGTCGGGGCGGGTGGCCCTGGTCCGGTTGACCGCGGCGGGTCCGTCGTTCGCCGTGGCCAGCACGGTCATCCCCGCCTCGGCGAGGTCGCGCGCGACGGCGTCCCGCCACAGTGGGTGGTCGTCCGCGACGACGACGCTCACCGGCGCAGCGTCCGCAGGCTCGACTTGCTGGTCGTTCATCGCACTCCCTCGTTGTCGCGTCCGCTGCCGCGGTCGTTGTCAGGTTCGCGGCCGCGTCCCTTGTCGCGGCCGCCATCGCGGCCGCCATCGCGTCCGCCGTCCTTCGGCGCCCGCATCCGCACGGTCACCCCCGCACCCTCTCGCACCGTGTACTCGGCCGTTCCACCCAGATCGGTCAACCGCCCGCGGATGCTCGACGAGGCGCCCATCCGCCCGGCGGCGGCCGCCTCGTCGAGGCGACCAGCCGGCATACCCACGCCGTTGTCACGCACGGTCAGGGCGACCTCGCTGCCGTCGTCCTCGACGAGCACCCAGGCCTGCGCCTCGTCGCCGGCGTGCAGCCGCACGTTGTCGAGCGCGGCTCCGACCGCTGCCACGAGCTCGCCGGCCACGCGGGGTGGCACGAGCACGGGGTCGGCCGGCGCGACGAGGTGGACCTRTCCCCCGGCGAACCGCCCGAGCTGCTGGCGCAGGTCGAGGTCGCCGGTCACGGTGGCTTCGGTGTCGGCCGACGACGTGCCGCTCACGAGGGCGCGCAGCAGGCGTTCCTGGTCGGCGGCCATGCCTCCGAGCTGCGCGGCCTCGCCTCCGAGCTGGGTGCCGCGCCGGTTGATGAAGGCCAGCGTCTGCAGGACACCGTCGTGCACGGTGCGGGCCAGCCGTTCGCGCTCGCGCACCTGCGCCTCGAGGGCCAGTGCCTCGCGCAGCTTGGCGTGGCCCTCACGCGCGAGGTCGCAGGCGTAGCCGATGAGGGCGCCGATGAGGAGCAGCAGGACGATGTTGTTGACGGTGTTGGGTGTGGGTTTGCCGACCTCGACCACGTCGACGATGCCGATGAAGATGGCCGCGGGTATGCCGCCCTTGCGGCCCAGCAGCACCGCCGCCGACACGACGCCGGCCGCGGGCCAGATGGTGGGGAGGGTGCGCGAGCCCTGCTCGATCGCCGCGGACGTGTCGACCACCAGGGTGGCCATGATCGCTGCCGCGCCGAGCAGCAGCTCGACGACCACCAGCCACAGCCGGCGCCGCCGGTAGAAGACCAGGAAGACGGTCCAGAGACCCAGCACCCCGAGGACCGCCCAGCCGAGGGCCGGTCGCGCGAGGTCGTGCGGGCGGTCGGCCAGTGAGTACGCGGCATACGCGAGAGCGATGGGCCGGAAGACGTCGATGCCCTTCCAGAAGGCAGACACGACCTCGGGCTGGGAGTCCGGTGACGCGATGGCGCGGCGCGCGGACAGGCTCAGGTGCCGCGCCACGCCGAAGGGGTCCTCAGCTCGCCGCGCGGGCGCCGGGCGGCACCTCGTCCGAGACCGAGTGGCTGTCGCGCTCGGTGTCGCGCTCGGTGTCGCGCTYGGCGCCGCGTCCGGTGCCGGGCTCGGTGCCGGGCTCGGTGCCGCGCGCCACGTCGTCGCGGTCGGCTGCGGCCTCGTCCTCGCTGCGGTCGTCGTCAGCGCCGGTCCGCTCGTCGATGTCGCCCACGGCGTCGTCGACGCTCGGGCGCTGGCGCACCTTGCGTGAGCTCTCGTCGTCGCCGGCGTCGAGAGCCTCCTCGAGCTCCTTGGCGGCCGAGCCCGGGAGGGCGGCCTCCTGGAGCTCACGGGCCTTGGTCTTGGCAGCAGCGAGGATGCGGTCCTTCATCGACGTGGCGTACATGTCGACGTACTCCTGGCCGGACAGCAGCATCAGCTCGTACATGATCTCGTCGGTGATCGAGCGCAGGACGAAGCGGTCGTCCTCCATGCCCTCGTAGCGCGAGAAGTCCAGCGGCTTGCCGATCTTGACGCCGATCCGGATCAGCTTGGGGATCTTGGTGCCGGTCGGTTGCGCCTTGTCGGTGCCGATCATCGCGACGGGAAGCACCTTGACCTTGCCCTCGAGCGCCATCCGGGCGACACCGGTGCGGCCACGGTAGAGGCGGCCGTCGGGGCTACGGGTGCCCTCGGGGTAGATGCCGAGCAGCTCGTCGCGGCGCAGCACCTTCAGACCAGAGCGCAGGGCCGCCTCGCCGGCGCGACCGCCGGAACGATCCACCGGCAGCTGACCGACACCGCGGAAGAACGCGGCGGTCATCCGGCCCTTGAGGCCTCGTCCCGTGAAGTAGTCGGACTTGGCCAGGAACGTCATCCGTCGCGGGATCACCAACGGGAGGAAGATGGAGTCCGAGAACGACAGGTGGTTGCTCGCGAAGATGGCTGGACCGTCGTCGGGAATGTTCTCCTCGCCCTCGACCCACGGGCGAAAGAGCAACTTGAGGATCGGGCCAAGAACGACCGTCTTGAGCACCCAGTAGAACACCAGCACACCTCCCGAAGTGACGCCGTGAACTCTACGGTACTCAAGCCGTCGTCGCGGCCCGTGCGAGAATGCGCGCCACCCCCAGATCAGTTTCGGCACCTGTCCCAGGAGTCATCCCTTGCACCTGCTTCCCGGCGCGGAGCCCTACTCCCACGACGGATCCGACACCGGCGTGCTGCTGGTCCACGGCTTCACGGGCACCCCCCAGGGCGTGCGTCCCTGGGGCGAGTACCTCGCCGAGCGCGGCTACACCGTCCGCGTTCCGCGGCTGCCCGGGCACGGGACGACGTGGCAGGAGCTGAACCGCACCCGCTGGGACGACTGGTATGCCGTCGTCGACGCAGCGTTCCGCGAGCTCCACGAACGCTGTGGCCTGGTCTTCGTCGGCGGGCTGTCGATGGGCGGGGCGCTGGCGCTCGCCCTCGCCCAGGAGCACGGCCCTCGGGTCTCGGGACTGGTCCTAGTCAACCCGGCCGTGAAGTTCGAGGACTGGCGGGTCCGGCTCGTTCCTGTCCTCAAGCACGTCATGCCCAGCGCAGCGGCCATCGCCAGCGACATCAAGAAGGCCGGGGTGGTCGAGCTGGCCTACGACCGCTCGCCGGTGCACGCGGCACACTCGCAGTTCACGGCGTGGAAGAACGTCATCCGCGACCTGCCGGAGGTGACCCAGCCCGTGCTCCTGCTGCACTCGTCGGAGGACCACGTCGTGCCCGCGGCGAGCTCGGAGCTCGTCCTGGCCAGGATCTCCAGCGAGGACTCCACCGAGATCCTCCTCCATGACAGCTACCACGTGGCTACCCTCGACAACGATGCGCCACGTATCTTTGAGGAGTCGGTGCAGTTCATCGAGCGGCTGAGCTAGACCGAGTCCACCGAGTCCAGCCTTCCTGCTCGATCCAGACCAAGGGGCATCCATGAGCGACCGCGACGTCGACGCCGAGTTCGCGGACATCATCGCGCGCTGGGACGAGGTCCAGTCCCTGCCCGACACCCCCGGCTCCCCCGACAGCGACACTGGCGGCTCCACCGACGACGACGCCGGCCACCCCACGAACAGCGACGCCAGCCCCCACGACGCGTCGATCGAGGGCGGCGCCGCGGGCCAGGCGCCACCGGGGGTCAACCCGCCGCTGCTGCCGAGCGTGAACCCGCCACCGACCCGGCCGTTCGTCGTGTGGCGCGGAGCGGAGCAGCCGGGACCCGCCGAGGACACCCCCGACCCGGTCGAGCTGCGCGACCTTCGCGACCTCGACGACGACGATCACTTCGAGCCCGGCCCGACGGCGCCCCTGCCGCCGCAGGAGGACCTGCAGTTCTGGGGCATCATCGTCGGCCTCGTGGCCGGTCCGCTGCTCCTGCTGTGGCTCGTGCTGTTCCGGCCGAACGTCAGCAACTGGTGGGCGCTCGCAGCCCTCGGACTGACGGTCATGGGTTTCGTCCTCCTGGTGATGCGGCAGCCGCAGGCCCGCGACGAGGACGACCCCGACAACGGCGCCCGCGTCTGAGCCGTTCGTTCCGAAAAGTCCCGTTCGGGCCTCTGCACTTTGGTGCCGCCGCTACTTTCGCGCCCATGCAGCCGATCAAGCCGGTCAAGACCCAGGTCACCTGGATGCGGGCCCGCGACCTGACGCCCCCCGAGTCGATCACGCGCGGCGGCCAGGTGAACGGGGTCGGTGGTCCCGTCGTCGACGTCCTGGTCCTCATGGTGGTGTCGGTGCTCGGCGCGGTGGGAGCCGTGTGGGCCCTCGCCCACCTGTCGATCCCCGGCTTCGTGATCATGGGAATCTTCGCGGTGGTCCCCGGCTACATGGGGTGGGTCCGCTTCCAGCAGTCCTCGGCCCCGGCTGTCTCCGTGGGCGCCGGCGGTGTCTGGCTGGCGGGCACGGACCGCCGCGCCGGTCAGGCGATCCCGTGGAGCGACGTCGAGGAGCCGGTCTTCTTCACCGTCGTGGAGCGTCGGGTGAATGTCACCCGGGTCGACCGCCACCGTGCACTCGGGGTGCGGCTCCGGGCCCCCCGTCCCATCCCTGCCGACGAGCGCGCCCAGCTCGAGCAGCTGGCGGGTCACCTGCCCGACATCGGGGAACGGATCATGGAGTCCGTGGCGGCCTGGGAGGCGATGCCCTACCGCCAGATCGGTGTCGCCGGCCGCCTCGAGCGCTCGAACCTGACCAAGGCAGTGGCGGGCTTCGCCCCCTCCGTGCGCGTGGCCGACGGACCGCTGACGACGTCGCTGACTCCCTGGGTGGTCGGCGAGGCAGACGCCCCGGACCGAGTAGCTGACCCAGGCTCCCGCTAGCCCGCCGGGGCTTCGTCAGCCGCGGTGGCCTCGGCTTCCTCGACGGTGGACTCGGCCACCGTGGGTCCGGTCTCGGTCTGCGCTGTCGGGACCGCCTGCGGGTCGAGGTCGACGTCGACCCACGTCGGGCGGTGGTCGCTGGCCGCCACCAGGTCGGCGAGCTCCAGAGCCACGTCCTGGTGCGGCAGGACGCCCAGGTCGGGCGAGGCGAAGATGACGTCGAGCACCTTGCGGGGTGCCCTCGCCGGGTAGGTCGGAGCGGTGGGTGAGATCAACCGGAGCGGCGAGGCGAACAGGCGCCAGGCTCGGCCCGTCTCCCCCTCGTTGAGGTCGCCGGCCAACAGCACCGGCCCGCCGCTGGACACCCTCTTGAGGATCTGGCCGGCGTGGCGCTCACGTTCGTCGGCATCGAGRCTGAGGTGCACCGAAGCCACCACGAGCGGCTGGTGACCGGCGGGCCCGACGCGGAGCACGGCATACCCGCGGGTGCGTTGGAGGGCTGCGACCCTCAGCCGGTAGTGGCGCGACTCGGGCACCTGCACCCGCAACGACGTGAAGATGGTCGTGCCCCCGCTGCCGCGGTGCCGCCCCGACCAGAACATCCCGCACTCGGCCGCGAAGTCCGACACCCGCCACGTCGAGAACAGCCGCCGTGGGACCTCCTGGAGGCACAGCACATCGGGGTCGATCGCGCGGATGACCCGGGCAGCCGCGCGACGGTCGAGGGTGAAGTCCTTGACGTTGTAGGACGCCACGCGCATCGTGCTCATGCGCCCTCGGCGCCGGCGCGTCCCAGGGCGTCTCGTCGGGCCAGGTCGGCAGCACCGATCAGACCGGCCTCGTTGCCCAGGGCCGCCGCCACGATCCGCGCCTCCGGGCGGTAGCCCCGACCCGTGAGGTGCCGCCGGAACGCGGCGCGAGCTGGTTCCAGGAGCAGGTCACCGGCCGCGCTCACCCCTCCCCCGACGACGAAGACGCCGGGGTCGAAGGCGGCCGCCAGGTTGGCGATGCCCAGACCGAGCCACTGCCCGATCTCGCCGAGCAGCTCGGTGGCCGTCGAGTCACCCTCGCGCGCCGCCTCCGTGATCATGGGGCCGGTCAGCGCCGACAGGTCACCACCTGCCCGCGCGAGCAGGTCGCTGGCCATGGGGCTGTTCGCGGCCATCAGGGAGCGGGCCTCACGGACCAGTGCGTTGCCCGAGGCGTACTGCTCCCAGCAGCCCCTGTTGCCGCACTCGCAACGCAGTCCGCCCGGCACCACCTGCATGTGCCCGAACTCCCCCGCGATCCCGAACCGGCCGCGCATGATCTGGCCGTCCATGATCAAGGCGCCGCCGATGCCGGTGCCGAGGTTCACCATGACGACGTGTGACTCTCCTTGTGCCGCACCGAATCGCCACTCCGCCCAGGCAGCGGCGTTGGCGTCGTTGTCGACCGAGATCGGCACCGGGACGCGGCGCTGCAGGTTGGCTTCGAGCGGTTCGTCGCGCCAGGACAGGTGGGGGGCGAAGACGACGGTGGCCCGGTCGGCGGCCACGAATCCAGCCGCTCCGATGCCGACCGCGACCACGTCGTCCCCCGCGACGTCGATCAGCTCCCCGACGACTTCGACGATGGTGTCCTCGACCACGCCCGGGCTGGTGGACCGGTGGGGCGTGTCCCGTCTGGCCCTGGCGACGACGGTGCCGTCGGCCTCGACGACTCCACCGGCCACCTTGGTGCCGCCGATGTCGATGCCGACAGCCAGCCCGGAGCTCACGACCCGACACCCTCGGCGGCGAGCGCTGCCGCGCCGATCAACCCGGCGTCGTTGCCGAGCCGGGCGGCCACCATCTCGGCGACCGGCCGGTGGCCGCGCCCCGTCAGGTTGCGGGCGTATGCCGCGTGGGCAGCTCCGATCAACAGGTCGCCGGCCGCGACGACGCCACCGCCGATGACGATGAGCTCGGGGTCGAGGATGGCTGAGACCGAGGCTGCGCCCTCGCCCACCCATCGGCCCAGGTCGGCGAGGAGCTCGACGGACGCCGAGTCCCCGGCCTGCGCGGCGCTGGTGACGTGGTGCCCCCGGAGAGCGCTCGGGTCGCCGTCGCAGGCCTGCGACAGCGCCGCGGCACTCAAGGCGCCTGACGCCACGAGCTCGCGGGCCTCGCGGACCAGGGCATTGCCCGACGCGTAGACCTCCCAGCAGCCGCGGTTGCCGCAGCCGCAACGGATGCCGTCGGGGACGACGCGCATGTGCCCGAGCTCGCCAGCGATGCCGAAGGCGCCGCGCAGCAGCCTCGAGTCGACCACGACGCCACCACCGATCCCGGTGCCGACGGTGATGAGCACCATGTCGTCGGCCTCGGTGGCCGCCCCGAACCGGAACTCACCCCACGCAGCGGCGTTGGCGTCGTTCTCGATGGTGACAGGCTGGTCGACGAGCGCCTCGAGCCGCATCTTGAGCGGTTCGTCGCGCCAGGCGAGGTTCGGGGCGAAGAGCACGGTCGAGCCGGTGCGGTCGATGAAGCCGGCACACGCCACGCCGACACCCCGCACGTCCGTGCGGTCGGCGCCGAGCTCGGCCACCACGGCCGCGACGTCATGGGCGATCTGGTCGGGGTCGTGGGCGGGGGTGTCCCTGCGGGCGCGCGCCAGGATCTCCCCCGTCGCGGAGACGACACCGGCGGCGATCTTGGTGCCGCCGATGTCCACGCCGATGGTGACGCTCATGAGGTGGCACTCCCCTTGGTGCCGTGGTGCTCGTCCTCGTCGTCCACCACGATGTCCTGCACGCGGCCCCGTGCCGCGCTGGACGACTTCCCCGAGGCCTTCCCCCGGGAGGTCCCTGGCGCGGCTGCGCCGTCGTCGGTGCGCCGTTGCCCGGCGATGTCGCGCAGGGTGGCTGCGAGCGCGCCGGCGAGGTCGGCCAGTCGGTCCACGGTCTCGGGTCGCACCGAGCGCAACAACCCGATGCCCTGGCAGACGGGGCACAGCTGACAGGTGACGGCCTGCCCGACACCGTTCTCGGCACCGCAGGACTCACAGCGGGGAGCCTTGCCGCCGCCGCCGCCGCCGGAGTCGGGGTCGCCGTTGCGGTCGCGGTCGCGGTCTGGACCAGCGTCGTTCGGTGACGTCCGCGCACCTCCCGCCGCCGCGGCATACCCGGCCTGGGTGGTGCTCGCCCACCCGCCGAGGGCGTCGAGCAGTCGGGCGGCCTCCTGGGCCACCGTGCCCACGGCAGGGCGTTCGTCGTCAGCCACGCGGCCAGACCTCCTCGTCGGGGACGAAGCGCACCCGCAGCAGACCGTCGCGCACCGAGGCACCTTCGACCACACATCGTTGCAGAGCGGCCGGGAGGGTCAGCACCCGCCGGTGCTCGCCCACCGTCACGACCAGCTCGTCGTCACGGCGTTGCAGGCCGAGGTCGGCGGCGTGCGCGAGCGGCAGCGGCAGGGTCATCACGAACCCCTCGGGCGTCCGCTCGACCGTCAGGCCGCGGTGGGTGACCGGCGAGAGGACGTCGGCAGCACCCTCCTGCGCCTGCGCGAGGTCGGCGAGCGCGTCGGCCCCGATCGGCTCGGACGACAGGTAGGGAGTCACGACGACGGGCAGCCCGGCGAACGACTCACGGACCTCGACCAGACCCTCCTGCTGCGCCGCGTTCCAGGAGGCGCGCCAGGCGTCGGGGGCGTGACGCCCCGCCTCGGCGGCGGCGTCCGGGAAGACCCGGTTGACGACCACCGCGTCGACGACGAACCCGTAGAGCGACAGCGACGTCCAGGTGCGCCGGGACTCGGCGATGACCACACGTTCGGGGGTGAGGACCAGCCGCACGGAGGTCTGGTCGCCGGTCAGGATGCGGTGCACGGCGCGCATCTGCCGGTGCCAGCCGGTGACCGCCTCGACGACGGCGACGTCGGGCAGGGGCACTCCGGCAGCGGCCGCCGCRGCCGGGCGCAGCGTCCGGATCAGCCCGCGCTGGGCCGGCAGGAGGCGCTCGAGGTGCCAGGCGAGGGCTTCGGGCAGGGCCAGCAACCGCAACGTCTCGGCGGTCGGTGCGCAGTCGACGACGACGAGGTCCCACGGACCCGACTCGACCTGTGCGCGCAGCTCGAGCAGCGCCGCGACCTCCTCGGCACCGGGCAGGCGGGTCAGCTCCTCGGCGACCACGGGGTCGATGCCGACCGTGTCCAGCACTGACAGCAGGTAGTCCTGGACCACCCGCCAGGACTCGCCCAGCAGGTGTGGTGGAGAGATCTGCAAGGCGGACAGGCCGGGCTCGACGTCGACCGGCGCCCCGCTGCCGTCGCGACCCGACCGGGGGTCCACCCCGAGGTCGACACCCAGCGCGTCGCCGAGCGAGTGGGCTGCGTCGGTCGACATGACCAGCGTCTTCACGCCGGCTCTGGCAGCGTGGACCGCGGTGGCGGCGGCGGTGGTCGTCTTGCCGACGCCACCCTTGCCGGTGAAGAGGATGACCCGCATGGCTAGCGGCGCCCTGGGGCGACGACCTGCCTCAAGCCTCCACCCGCTTCTTCAGCGACTTCAGCGCCGTGTCGATGATGACCTTCTCGGCCTTGCGCTTGAGCATGCCGAGCATCGGGATCTTGACGTCGACCGCGAGCCGGTAGGTCACCGTCGTGGCGTCCTTGCCCTTGGCTGCCAACGTGTACGAGCCGTTCATGGCCTTGAGGACGGTCGCCTCGACCAGGCTCCAGGACACGACGCCGGTGCCGTTCTTGGCGACGTCCCACTCGTAGTCGAGGGTGTAGGTGTCCTTGATGGCCCCGGCGTCGAGGGTGAACTGGACCTGGTCGGCCCACCCGTCGCCCTCCTCGGTGAGGATGGTGACGTTCTTGACCTCCGTCGCCCACTGCGGATAGCTCTCGAAATCGGCGATGACGTCGAGAACCTCACCCGGCTTGGCGTCGATGTCGATGCTGGATTCGGTGCGGTCGGCCATGCGCGGAAGGCTACAGCGCCCGGCCTTTCCACGACGACCGCGACCCTCGGCGACGAGCGCGGCGCTCGGGGACCACCGCGGCCCTCGGGGACCACCACCGTCAGGGACGAGCGCCCTCGAGGCGGTCCTTGAGCTCGTGCACGGCGCGCTTCCACCGGAGGGTATGCCGCGTGGCCACGTCGCGCGGTGCCCGCGGCCCCCGGGTGCCGCGGACGTAGTGGTGGACCACCACCCCGTCGCGGAACGGCTCGAGCCAGACCTCCATCTCGCCGACGACCTGTCCGGTCACACTCCAGCGCACCCCCTTCACGCCGCGATCCCGGATGACTGCCCGGGTCAGGTGTGGCCAGATCTGGGCGGTCCAGGCCTCCTCGTCGAGGCTTGCCCGGACCACCCGCGGCGCAGCACGGATGAAGGTCTCGTCGACGATGTCGATCCTGCGGTCCCTCACCGGCCCAGTGTTTCGCACCTCGCGCCGCGATGTGACGGAGCCTTCAACAGAACGCCCTCCCCCGGTGCACCTACCCACGGGTAGTCTGTGCAGCACTGAGGCAGTGATGCCGTCGTCAAAGGAGACTCTGTGCAGGAACACGTCGCACCGCCCCTCGTGYCGCCGACCACCGAGGGGAGTCTTGCCGATCTTCCAGCGCGCAACGCCGCCTCGAACCCCTCGCGGGTCGCGTTCTCGCGCAAGGAGGGCACCCGCTGGATCGACGTGACCGCATCCGAGTTCGACCAGGACGTCCAGGCGGTCGCCAAGGGCATGATCGCCTCGGGGATCGCGCCCGGTGACCGCGTGGCGATCATGTGCAAGACCCGCTACGAGTGGACGCTCACGGACTTCGCGATCTGGACCGCCGGTGCGGTCACGGTCCCGATCTACGAGACCTCCTCGGCCGAGCAGGTCAGCTGGATCCTCACCGACTCCGGCGCCAAGGGCATCATGCTGGAGACCCCCGCCCACGCAGCCACCCTCGACGAGGTCCGTGCGCAGGTGCCCGGCCTGGCCCACGCCTGGCAGGTCGACGCCGGGGCGATCGCCGAGCTCAAGGCCGCCGGTGCCGAGGTGTCCGACGCCGACCTCGAGACCGCCAAGGGCAGCCTGAACCGCGCCAGCATCGCCACGATCATCTACACGTCGGGCACGACCGGTCGGCCCAAGGGTGTGCAGCTCACCCACGACAACTTCCTGGCGCTGTCCGAGAACGCCATCACCAAGCTCACGTCGGTCGTCAAGGCCGAGGGCGCGTCGACGCTCCTCTTCCTGCCGCTGGCGCACGTCTTCGCGCGGTTCATCCAGGTCCTGTGCGTCACGGGCGAGGCCAAGATGGGGCACAGCGCCGACATCAAGAACCTCCTCGCGGACTTCGCCGAGTTCAAGCCGACCTTCATCCTGTCGGTCCCCCGCGTCTTCGAGAAGATCTACAACTCCGCCGAGGCCAAGGCGACCGCCGAGGGCAAGGGCAAGATCTTCGCGACCGCCGCCGACACCGCGATCGCCTGGTCCACCGCGCAGGACACCGGCGGCGCCGGCCTCGGGCTCAAGGTCCGCCACACCCTGTTCGACAAGCTCGTCTACTCCAAGCTCCGGGCCGCCATGGGCGGTCAGGTCATGTATGCCGTGTCCGGCGGCGCCCCGCTCGGCACCCGCCTCGGTCACTTCTTCCGCGGCATCGGCGTCACCGTCCTCGAGGGCTACGGCCTCACCGAGACCACCGCGCCCGCCACGGTCAACGTGCCCGACCGGGTCAAGATCGGCACCGTCGGCGCCCCGCTGCCCGGCGTGGGCATCCGGATCGCCGACGACGGCGAGATCCTCATCCAGGGCAACAACGTCTTCGCGGCCTACCACAACAACGCCGAGGCGACCTCGGGCGCGGTGCTCGACGGCTGGTTCCACACCGGCGACATCGGCGAGCTCGACGAGGACGGCTACCTCAAGATCACCGGCCGCAAGAAGGAGCTGCTCGTCACCGCCGGCGGCAAGAACGTCGCGCCGGCCGCGCTCGAGGACCGGCTGCGTGCCCACCCGCTGATCTCCCAGTGCATCGTCGTGGGTGACCAGAAGCCGTTCATCGGCGCCCTGCTGACCCTCGACGAGGAGATGTACCCCGGCTGGGCCAAGAACAACGGGCTCACGGGTGTGACCTTCGACCAGGCGCGCACCAACGAGGCGGTGCTCGCCGAGCTGCAGAAGGCCGTCGACGACGCCAACAAGTCGGTGTCCAAGGCCGAGTCGATCCGCAAGTTCGCCGTCCTTCCCGGCGACTTCACCGAGGAGAACGGCTACCTCACGCCGAGCCTGAAGCTCAAGCGCAACATCGTCATGAAGGACTTCCACGACCAGGTCGAGTCCCTCTACGCCGGGGGCGGCAAGGAGTAGCCGGGCGACCTTTAGGGTCTAGCCATGCGCCGACACCGCCACGATTCCTCCACTCGGACCGTGGCGGTGTCCTCGTTCGCGTTCGCCCTGGGTTGGCTGCTGTTCTTCACCGCCCTGCAGTGGAGCGTGGTGCGCTACCGCATCCCCATCGTGGCCACCCTCACGGCGGCCACCGTGGCGCTCGCCCTGTGGCAGTGGGCCGGCTGGCGGGTCCGGCTGACCCGTCCGGCGGTAGCCGTCATGCTGGCCGGTTCGGCCCTGGCCACGCTGGCAGTCCCGTTGTTCAGCTATCTCGCACCGACCGGGCTGGCACTGGCCACCACGCTGCTCGTCGTCGCGCCGCTGGCGGCCGCGGTCCTGTTGTGCACCAACGGTTCTCGCGCCCCGTGGGCAGCCGGCGCCGTCGCCGTCACGGGGTATGCCGCGTGCGCGGCCACCGCCGTCATCTCCTCCCCGCGCCCGCGTATCGACGTCTGGGTCGTCCTCCAGCAGGCGACGGACGCCCTCGGGCGCGGGGAGAACTTCTACGCCATGACGTGGGCCGGCTCCCCCGGCGTCAAGGACGCCTTCCCCTACCTGCCGTGGACCACGGTGCTGCTCGCGCCGGGGAAGTGGCTCCTCGGTGACATCCGCTGGGCGCTCGCGTTCTGGACGCTCGTGGCGGTGGCCGGTGTCTGGCTGCTCGCGCGCGGGGTGACACCGCGGCATACCGGCCCCGATGCTGGGCGCGGATGGGTCTGGACCGCCGCGACGGTGACGGCGCTGCTGGTCTTCGCGCCGGGAACCCTCACCCAGCTCGACCAGTCCTGGACCGAGCCACTGCTGCTCGCCGGAATCGTCTGGTGGGCCGTCCTGGTGCAGCGCGACCGGGCCTGGTGGGCCGTCATCCCGCTGGCGTTGGCGTGCGCCAGCAAGCAGCACCTCGCCCTGCTGCTGCCCGTCCTGCTGCTGTGGCGCCCGTTCGGCTGGCGCCGGTCCATCGCGACGGGCGCGCTGACCGGGGCGCTCATCGCCCCCTGGTTCCTCGCGAGCCCGCCGGACTTCGTCCACGACACGATCAGCCTGCTGGTTGGCTTCCACCCCATCAAGTTCGCCAACACGCTCTACCTGTTGGCACTCAACACCTTTGGCGTGACGCTGCCGTTCGCCGTGACCGGGGTGGCCGTGCTCGGCACCCTCGCTGGCGTCTGTTGGACGGTGTGGCGACGCCAACCCCTCCTGGCCGACGTGCTGCGCTGGCTGGCCCTGGTCCTGCTGGTGGCCAACCTCGTCAACAAGCAGGCCTTCTACAACCAGTTCTGGCTCGTCGGCGCCCTCGTCGTCGCGTCGCTGGCCGTCGCCCTCGACCGGGGACACGACGCGCCGGGGTCGTAGCCGCAGACCCCGTTTTCTCCCCGCACGGCGTGTCCTCGGTC
Organism: Pedococcus sp. P2_E5; assembly: GCF_056403895.1. Taxonomy (NCBI): domain Bacteria; kingdom Bacillati; phylum Actinomycetota; class Actinomycetes; order Micrococcales; family Intrasporangiaceae; genus Pedococcus; species Pedococcus sp. P2_E5. The sequence goes on along the minus strand of NZ_JBFUEP010000019.1, from coordinate 43,686 downwards.
AGCCGTTGGCCAGGGTTTTCAGGTAGGCCAGCCACTCCTTGGTGAAGGTGGCCTGGGAGGTGTGCAGCACCGTCGCGAAGGCCGTGGCGACGTTCGCGTCGGGGTCGCTGCTGTCGCTGGACGAGGGGTCGGGCTTCGTGGCCGCCGCGAGGTAGAACCGCACCAGCCCCGCTGTGCCGTGGCGGTCGACGATGCGGGTGACAGCCAGCCACGCGGCGTTGTAGCTCGGCGCGATGGTGGTGCGCGAGGGGTCGAAGTCGGCTGCCGACGGCAGTGCCTTGGGCCCCCTGCCCGCACGGACCCGGGCGAGCAGGGCTGCGGCCACCTGGGTGCGTGTCGCGCCGCTGTCGCGGTAGCCGACGAAGTCGGCCATGCCCTCGGACAACCAGAGCGGCACCGGACGGTTGGTCGAGGCCCGGATGGCGACGTGGGTCGCCTCGTGGGTCACGACCACCTGCCTGCCGCGGGGCACGAGGCGGGCGAAGGCACTCGGGTTGACCACCACCCGGTCTGCGCCGCCCCGGCCCTGGAGGTCGAACGGGCCGTCCGTGACGGCCGCCACCTGCCCGACCTGGTCCTTGTCCTGACCGACCTGCTCGGCCATCTGCGCGGCGGTTCCGGGAACCACGAGGACCAGGCGGCTGTTCCACGGCGGAGTCCAGACGGCGTCGACCCGCTTGACGGCGAGGTTTCCAAGGGCGAGGTAGGGAAGCAGCCGGCTCTGTGGACCCGAGCCGACGACGAGCGTGGTCGCACTGCGCACCACGGTGAACTTCGGAAGGTCCCACAGCTGCACCTGGGTGCCGCCGTCGGTGTCGTCAGCCAGCCGCCAGTCCTCCCCTCGTCGCACGACGGTGAAGTAGGACTCGAACTCCCGGGTCGCCGTGTCGTAGCCCGCGAGGCCGTAGCGGCCGGCCACCCGGGAGACCCAGGCATCGGGCCCGAGCTGGGCCACCCGCTCGGCGCTCAGGGCAGGAGCGGGCTCGGGCGTGCCATAGCTGAAGGTGCCCAGCGGGAGCTGGGCCAAGGCGTCGTACTGCGCGAGCTGGCGCAGCCCGAAACCCGAGGTCGGGTCGTCCAGGGAGGCGGCGAACGCCGACCGATCGTGGGCCCGGACGGCCGCGGCCCGCTGCGAGAGCAGGGCGGCCAGGGCGTCCTCCCGCGCGACGGAGGGCTCGGGCGCGTTCTGCTGGGAAGCCTGCGACGTCGTCGATGGGCGGACGGTCGGCGGCTCGCTGGGTGAGCAGCCGACCAGCAGGGAGACGACCAGCGCGGTGAGCCCCGCACCGGCAGCCGGGCGGCCCCGGCGAATGCCACGGGACGGGGTGGGCCGGCTCATCCAGCCATCGTAGGGAGCGATCAGCCGACGGCGCGGATGTGGGCGGCCCACGGCTCACGGCGAGCACTGGCCGAGGTGGCCTCGTGGGCGCTGACCAGCCCCGCGTCGGCGAACCGTGCGACGGCCGCGCGCTCGGCGGCGTCGAGGGGCAGCTGTGCGCCCTGCGGCACCAGCATGGCCGTCACCATGCAGTCGGCGCAGTGCAGGTCGCGCACCGGGCAGCTCTGGCATTCGATGATCATCGCGACCACCTCGCTCTCTGTCTTGGGACCCTGTCCGTCTGGGACTGCTGTCGTGTCGACGACGCTAGGTGAGGGCACTGACAACGCCAGCCACGCGGCATACCCGAGGTCCTGGCGAAGGGCGCGCCTGCCACGGGCTGTCACACCACCGGCCTACCGTCGGGTCCATGCAGACGGCCGACGACCAGATGGTGCAAGGCACCTTCGACGACCTGGGCACGGCACTGGCCGATGTCACGTTCGTCGTCGTCGACCTCGAGACCACCGGTGGCAGCCCGGCCGACTCGGCCATCACCGAGATCGGCGCGGTCAAGGTGCGTGGCGGCGAGGTGCTGGGCGAGTTCCAGACGCTGGTCAACCCGCACCTGCCGATCCCGCCGTTCATCCAGTCCCTCACCGGCATCACGACCTCGATGGTGGCCGACGCACCACGCATCGAGTCCGCGCTGCCCGCCTTCCTCGAGTTCGCCCAGGGCGCGGTGCTCGTGGCCCACAACGCAGGGTTCGACGTCGGGTTCCTCAAGATGGCGGCCCGCGACCAGGGCATCGACTGGCCGCGGCACGCGGTGCTCGACACCGTCCACCTCGCACGCCAGCTGGTCAGCCGTGACGAGGCGCGCAACCACAAGCTGTCCACGCTGGCCGCCCTGTTCGGCGCGACGACCACGCCGGACCACCGCGCCCTGCACGACGCACAGGCCACCGTCGACGTCCTGCACGCCCTCATCGGCAGGGTGGGCAGTCTCGGGGTGCACACCTTCGAGGAGCTGGCGAGCTACACGTCGCGGGTCAGCCCCGCCCAGCGACGCAAGCGGTGGCTGGCCGACGGCCTGCCCAACGAGCCCGGTGTCTACCTGTTCAAGGACAGCGACGGTCGGGTCCTCTACGTCGGCACCTCGGTCAACATCCGCACCCGCGTGCGCAGCTACTTCACCGCCTCCGAGCAGCGCACCCGGATGGCCGAGATGGTGCGGCTCGCCGAGTCGGTCACCCCGATCGTCTGCGCCACCACCCTCGAGGCCGAGGTCCGCGAGCTGCGCCTCATCGCCGAGCACAAGCCGCGCTACAACCGCCGCTCCAAGAGCCCCGAGCGGGCCACCTGGGTCAAGCTCACCGTCGAGGCCTTTCCCCGGCTCTCGATCGTGCGCGAGGTCCGCGGTGATGGCGCCAGCTACATCGGCCCGTTCGGCAGCCGGGGGTCGGCTGAGGCCGCCGTCGCGGCCGTCCACGAGGTCATCCCCCTGCGCCAGTGCGTGCAGCGGCTGTCCCCCACCCGCCCCGTCGGGTCGTGCGCCCTCGCCGACATGGGGCGCTGCGGCGCCCCCTGCACCGGGGCCCAGAGCGTCCAGGAGTATGCCGTGGTGGTGCAGGACGCCGTCCACGCCCTGGCCGGCGACTCTCGCGGCGTGGTGACGGCGCTGCGCACCCGGATGGGCTCGCTCGCCGACCAGGAGCGGTTCGAGGACGCCGGCATGCTGCGCGACCGCCTGCTCGCGCTGGTGCGTGGCATGGCCCGGGCCCAGCGGATCGCGCCCTTGGCGGCCAGCCCCGAGATCATCGCGGCCCGTCCGGCCACCTCCGGCGGCTGGGAGGTCGTGGTCGTCCGGCACGGCCGGCTCGCCGCCAGCACCATCTCCCCCCGAGGCGCTGACCCGATGCCCTATGTCGATGCGGTGCGCGACAGTGCCGAGGTCGTGCTGCCCGCCCACTGGCCGGCCCCGGCGGCCACGCCCGAGGAGACCGAGAAGATCCTCCGCTGGCTGGAGTCGTCCGGGGTGCGCATCGTCGACCTCGATGGCGAGTGGACCTGCCCGGTCGGGGGTGCCGGTGGCGCACGCGCCGAGCTCGAGCCGCAGGTGGTCGCGCGCCACGCGGTCTCCGGCTTCGTCGCGGCCTCCTGACGCGCCGCGCCAGTGCGCTGCTCTCGTCGAGCCCGGACCGATACATTGGGGAGGTGATCTCCGCCATCGTGCTCATCAACGCCGAAGTCGACCGCATTCCCGAGGTGGCGCAGGCCATCGCCGAGCTCGAAGGCGTGTCCGAGGTCTACTCGGTCGCCGGTGACGCCGACCTGATCGCGATGATCCGGGTCAGGGAGCACGAGCAGCTCAACGACGTCATCGCCGACCGGCTCAACAAGGTGCAGGGCGTCATCGGGACCAACACGCACATCGCGTTCCGCACCTACTCCAAGCACGACCTCGAGGCGGCCTTCAGCCTCGGCCTCGACGGGGACTGAGCACCGGCGTCCGCGCCCTCCGCTTCGGAGCGCGACTCTCCTCGGGCGCGCCCTCGTCCGCACGGCCGATCTGAGTAGCAACGCCCTTCCGCGAACCCCGGGCGACCTCCACACTCGGGTCAGAGGGTGCACCGCGCCCCACGTCTCCGGGAGGACCGATGTCGACGATCCCCTGCCCCGCCTGTGGCCGGTTGCTGCCCGAGGCGCCGACCTCGTGCCCCGGCTGCCACCTGCCCCTCACCGGCCCCGACGCCGTGCGGCTGTGGGAGGTCGACCAGGGTCTTGCCGCCCTCCAGCGCGAACGCGCCTCGCTGCTCGCGGCCCTGCGCGCCACGGTGGGCGCCACGGTGGGCGCCACGGTGGGCGCCACGCCTGCGCCCGCGGCCTCGGTGGCCACGACCGGGACCGAGGAACGGGTGTCGCAGCCGCCGTCGGAGCTGCCCTGGGAGCTGTCGGAGTCGCCCTCGGAGTCGCCCTCGGACGTCGCCCTGTCCGACTCGTCGCCGGTCGCCCGTCCCCCATCGACACCTGCCCCGGCCCCGCGCCGGAGCTGGACCACCCAGCAGACATTGCTGGCAGTGGGTGTCCTGCTCGTCCTCGTCGCGGCGTCGATCGCCCTGGCCATCGCCTGGTTCGTCATCGGCCGCACCGGCCAGATGCTCGTGATGGGTGGCTTCACCGCTGCTGCGACCGTGGCCTCGCTCCAGCTCTCGCGTCGCCACCTGCCCAGCAGCGCCGAGGCCCTGGCCCTGGTCGCCGGGGGTCTGCTGCTCCTGGACGTCAGTGCCGCGCGCCGCTTCGGGCTGGCCAACCTCGACGCCCTCGACGGACGCACGTACACGGCCGTCACCGGCCTCCTCGCCGCCCTCGCCCTTGCCGCCCTGCACCGCCATGACAGGCGCATCGCCGGCTTCGCCGTGCTGTCGCTGACTGCAGCCTCGATCGGCTGGGCAGGGGTCGTCGGCTACGCCTCGACCGCTGCCGCAGGCGCCGCACTCTCCCTCCTCGGTGCCGTCCTCTTCGGCGTCGTTCACCTCGTGGTGCCGGCGTCCTTCGGGTTGACCCGCCGCGCCGCGACCGGCCCCGCCGCCGGATGGGCGGCGCTCTCTTTCGCCGCGGCGGCTGTCGGCGCGGCCACGGCGTCGGCCGATGCCCTGGACACCCCGTCAGGTGCCGGAGTCGGCGCGATGACCTTCGACGGCGCGGCCTGCGTCGTCCTCCTGGCCACCCTGGCTGTCGCAGGCGCCTTGACGATCCGGCGGGTCGTCGCCGTGCGAGCGACCCACCTCGGCAGCCGCGCCGCGGTCCGAGCCGACTGGGTCGGGCGTCCCCTGTCCGGCGACTGGCGAGCCCTCGGTGTCGTCGCCCTCGTCGCCTCCGCAGCGGTCCCCACGGCTGTCCTGTGCCTGGCCCTGCAGGTCGGCGCTCTGTGGACCGCGGTGCTGGCCCTGCTCACCGCGGTGCTCGCCACGGTTCTCGCAGCCACCCGCACCCGGACGACGTCGCTGGGCACAGCCTGGTGCGAGGCCCAGACAGGCCTGGCCCTCGCGGTCCTGGTCCTGGTCGCGATCGTCCACGACTCGCGTCCCGCGACGATCGTCGCCCTCACCGGCGTCGCCCTGGCGGCCGCGACGGCTGCCGTGCACCGGCCGGGCTGGCGGGTGCAGGCGACGGCAGTGGGCGCAGTCGCCGCCGTCGCAGCCGTCACCCTCACCGGGTCCATCGCCTCCCTCGACGCCGCGGTGCTGGCCGCTGCCGCGGCGGGAGCCGCCCTCGTCACCGGATCCCTGGCCCGGCGATCGGAGCCCGAAGAGCCACCGTTGGCCGTAGTCGGCCACCTCACCCTGTTCGGCGCGCTGCTGGGCGCCCTGGGGAGTGAGCTCGGCGACGTCGTGGTGATCACCCTGCTCATGGCCATCGCGTTGACCGCGGCGGCCACCGCCGTGCTGCGACCTCTCCTTCGCCCGGTCGCCGCAGGTGTCAGTGCCGTGGCGGCAGCCTGGGCCCTGTGGCTCACCGGTGGGCTGGTCGGCAGCCGCACCCAGTGGACCGTGCTCGTGGCCGCCGCCCTGGTCCTCGTGGCCCTCGCCCAGTGGCGCCGCCGCAGTCCTGAGGAGTTCGTCTTCGGCACCCTCGCCTGCCTCGTCGCCCTCACCACCATCGTGGTCGCGGTCGACCGCTCCTGGCCGCACGCGGCCGCAGCCGTCGCCGCGGCATACGGGCTCGTCGCCATCGGGTATGCCGCCCTGCCGCACCGCCGCGCGGTGGTCACCCTGGCCGTGGTGGCACTCACGTCGGCGGTCTGGCTCGAGCTCGCCCACGCCGACGTGACGACGCTCGAGGCCTGGACCCTGCCGTTGGCCGCCCTGGTGCTCGCCGCCGGGCTGTGGTCGCACCGCGAGCTCGGCGACCACTCGTGGTTGACCGCCGGACCGGGTCTGGTGGTGGCGCTACTGCCCTCCGCGCTGTTCACCACGGTCGACGACGGGGTCGTGCGCCCGTTGGTCACGGTCTCGGCGGCGGTGCTCGTCCTGGTCGCCGGCGCGCTGCGCCGGTGGCAGGCACCGGTCGTCCTGGGGGCGACAGCTGCCGTCGTCATCGCGGTCACCCAGCTCGGCCCCTATGCCGTCCAGCTGCCCCGCTACCTCACCCTCGGCACGCTCGGTGTCGCGCTGTTGGCCATCGGGGCGAGGTACGAGCAGCGCCGGGCCGACGCGCGCCAGGCGGCCAGCTGGCTGGCCGGAATGTCCTAGGTCGGCAGGCACTGGGACAGCCAAGTCCCCGGCTCCTCACCCCGACGGGGGAGGCTGCCGTGGCCCGAGCCGGCGTACCTTCGCCGACATGGATGACCTGACCCTCCTCTTGCAGCGGGCCGCCGACGTCGCGGCCCGCCACCGGTCCGGACTGCCTGGAGCGCCAGTGGCTGCAGCAGCCGATGCGGCCACCCTGCGTCTGGGGCTGGACACGGTCCTGCGCGATGCACCGACACCGGCCGGCGAGGTGCTGGACGAGCTGGTCACGGCCTTCACGCCGGGGCTCGTCGCGACGCCGGGACCGCGGTTCTTCGGCTTCGTCATCGGTGGCGCGCTGCCGTCGGCCACTGCTGCCGACATGGTCGCTCTCGGGTGGGACCAGTGCGCCTTCAACGCCGTCCTGTCCCCCGCGGCCGCCGTCGCCGAGGAGGTCGCGGGTGGCTGGTTGAAGGCCCTGATGGGGCTGCCGGCCGACGCCTCCGTCGGTTTCGTCACCGGCGCCCAGGGAGCGAACACCGTCTGCCTGGCCACTGCTCGTCAGCACGTGCTCGCCGCGGTCGGGTGGGACGTCGGGCGCGACGGACTGGGTGGCGCCCCGGTCGTGCGCGTGGTCGCCGGCGCCGAGCGCCACGCGACGATCGACCGGGCGCTGCGGCTGCTCGGGTTCGGCACCGCGGTCGTGGAGGAGGTGGGCGCCGGCGAGAACGGCGCCATCGACGTCGGCGAGCTCGCCGCCGTCCTCGAACGGCGCGAGCCCGGACCGACGATCGTCTGCCTCCAGGCCKGCAACGTCAACACCGGCGCGTGCGACGACCTCCGGGCCGCCTGTGCGGTGGCCCGCCGACACGGCGCCTGGGTGCACGTCGACGGGGCCTTCGGCCTCTGGGCAGGCGCCTCGCCCGGCAAGGCGCACCTCGTCGACGGGGTCGACCTCGCCGACTCGTGGTCGTGTGACGGGCACAAGTGGCTCAACGTGCCCTACGACTGCGGTTTCGCCATCTGTGCCCACCCTCGGGTGCACGCTGCGGCGCTGTCCTACACCGCGGCATACCTCACCGGGCAGGGCGGGCCGACGCCGGCGTTGGGCGACCTCGTCCCCGAATCATCGCGAAGGGCAAGGGGATTCGCTGTGTGGGCTGCCCTGCGCGAGCTGGGCCGGGACGGTGTCGCCGACCTCGTCGACCGGTGCTGCGCACTGGCCCAGCGGTTCGCCGACGGGCTCGAGGCAGGCGGCGCCGTGGTGGTCAACGACGTCGTCCTCAACCAGGTCCTCGTCAGCTTCGGCAGCGACGCGCGAACCGACAGGATCATCGACGGGGTACAGCGTGACGGGACCTGCTGGCTCGGTGGCACGACCTGGCGCGGCCGTCGACTGATGCGGGTCTCGGTGTCGAACTGGTCCACGACCGAAGCCGACGTGGACCAGTCGGTCGCAGCCATCCTGCGGGTGGCGGCGACCGAGGTGGAGCCGGACCAGGCGGACCCGCTGGTCTAGCCGGACCAGTTGGCCCACTCGGACCCGTTGGTCTACTCGGACCCGGTGCGCTGGGTCGCCGCGGCCCACCGCGCCAGCTGTGCGGCGGCAGCCCCGGAGTCCAGGGCAGCCTCGGCTCGGTCCATGCCGGCGCGCACCGCTGCCGCGAAGGCCTCGTCGGACACCGCGTGCTCGATCCTGTCGACCGCCCCGCCCGACGTGCTGTCGGTGCCCGCGAGATCGGGTGCGGCCAGCGCCAGGGCCATCCCGGCGTTGAGCACGACCGCGTCGCGCACCGCCCCGCGCCCTCCGGCGAACAGGTCGCGCGCCACCTGGGCGTTGTGCGCCGCATCGGCACCACGCAGCGCCTCCACCGGCTGGCGTCCGAGACCGACGTGGAGCGGGTCGAAGGTGCGCTGGGTGACCTCGCCGCCCTGCACCCACCACACCGTCGAGGTGGTGCTCAGGGTCAGCTCGTCGAGGCCGTCGTCGCCCCGGAAGACCACGGCAGCCTTGCCGCGTCCGGCGAAGACGCCGGCCATCAGCGGCGCCACGCGTGGGTCGGCGACTCCGACCACGGCATACGTGGGCTGCGCGGGGTTGGTGAGCGGCCCCAGGACGTTGAACGCCGTGCCCACACCCAGCCCGCTGCGCGCCACGGCGGCGTGTCGCATCGCGGGGTGGAACGCCTGGGCGAAGCAGAACGTGATGCCGGCCTCGGACGCCACCTCGGCCACCCGCTGCGGGCTCAGGGTGAGGTTGACCCCGAGGGCCTCGAGGACGTCCGCAGAACCGGAGGCCGACGACGCGGCCCGGTTGCCGTGCTTGACCACCCGGATCCCACTGGCCGCGATGATGATCGAGGCCATCGTCGAGATGTTGACCGTGTTGGACCGGTCGGCGCCGGTGCCCACGATGTCCAGGCTCGGGCCCGGGACCTCGATGCGGTTCGCATGCGCCAGCATGACGTCGGCCAGGCCACGCAGCTCCTCGACGCTCTCGCCCTTGGCGCGCAGCGCGACGAGGAAACCAGCCACCTGGACCGGCGAGGCCTCGCCGCTCATGATCTGGTCCATCGCCCAGGCGGCCTGGTCGGTGGAGAGGTGGTTGCGCGCGATCAGCAGGGTGAGCAGGTCCGGCCAGGTGGGACCAGCCGGCTCCGGGGCGCTCATGCCGATCAGGAGGCGCTGGGGCGAGCGCGCCGACCCAGCTCGGCCACGGCGGAGGCCAGGGCGATCGGGTCGAGCGGGTGCGGGACCGCCTGGTCGGCGAGGGACCACGTCGCGAGCCAGCCGTCCTGCGGTCGTCCGGTGAGGACGAGAACAGGCGGGCACTCGAAGATCTCGCTCTTCAGCTGGCGACACAGGCCCAGGCCACCCATCGGCGCAGCCTCGCCGTCGAGGATGAGGACGTCGAAGCCGGCGTTCTCGACGGCCTCGATCACCGCTGCCGCCGTCGCGCACTCACGCCACGACACGACCTCGACGTCACGCGCCGGACGACGTCCCACGGTGACCCGCACGGCGTCGCGCGTGGTCTTGTCGTCGCTGTACAACAGCACGGAGATCTGGCGGGCCGAGGGCCCCGACGAGGTCGGTGCGTCGGCGGCGGTCGCGTGCGAAGCGGTCATGGCGCTGATGCTACCGGTGCGGCGTTTCGGCACGCCCATGCACCCATCGGGGGGTCGACGGTGTGCCGCACCGCGATTATGGCTAATCTGGCGCACGTGGCGACAGCATCCCCAGTGACTTCTGAACCCGCTCGCTCGGCCGGCAGCATCCCCGGCCACGGGCCGGTGTCCCGACCCAACATGGTGTCGGTGGGCACCATCGTCTGGCTCTCCAGCGAGCTGATGTTCTTCGCGGGCCTGTTCGCGATGTACTTCACGATCCGCTCGGTCGAGCCGGAGCTGTGGAAGGAGTCGACCGGCGTCCTCAACGTGCCGTTCGCGACGATCAACACGATCGTCCTCGTCGTCTCGTCGGTGTGGTGCCAGCTCGGCGTCCACGCAGCCGAGCACGGCAAGCCGCACCGCGGCGACGCCAGCCTCCTCGCGGTCCCGAGCTGGGGCATGCGCGAGTGGTACGTCCTCACCTACATCTTCGGCGCGGTCTTCGTCTCCGGGCAGGTCCTGGAGTACTCCGAGCTCGTCCACGAGGGCATCTCCCTCTCCTCCACCGCGTACGGCTCGGTCTTCTACCTCACGACCGGCTTCCACGCGCTGCACGTCACCGGTGGCCTGCTGGCCTTCCTGCTGATCATCGGCCGCACCTTCACGACCCGTCACTACAGCCATGCCCAGGCTGCCGGCGCCGTCGTGACCTCCTACTACTGGCACTTCGTCGACGTGGTGTGGATCGCGCTGTTCGCGACCATCTACCTGTTGAAGTGACCGGCACGATGACCTCCCAGCCCGCCCTGCCCGCCTCCATCGACAGGACCGCACTGTGAACGCCTTGGCCGCCCGCCGTCGTCACCCGGCCGCGATCGCCCTGCTCTTGCTCCTGGGCCTGATCCTCAGCGGGTTCGCCTACTCCGCCTTCGCGCCCAAGCAGGCCGGCGCCGCCACCGCGGCCGCCAGCACCGTCGAGGAGGGCAAGAAGCTCTTCCTCGCCAACTGTGCGACCTGCCACGGACTGCAGGCCCAGGGCACCAAGGCCGGTCCGGCCCTTCCGGGCGTCGGCGCCGCTGCCGTGGACTTCCAGATGGGCACCGGCCGTATGCCGATGGCTGCCCCGAACATCCAGGCGCCCCGCGCGGAGCAGGTCCGGTTCTCACAGGAGCAGATCTCCTCGGTCGCCGCCTACATCGCGTCGCTGGCCCCCGGACCCGCCGTCCCCGATGCGGAGTACACGAGCGGTGAAGGTGGCGATGTCGCCCTCGGCGCCGAGCTCTTCCGGGTGAACTGCGCGATGTGCCACAACTTCGCCGGCTCGGGTGGCGCCCTGACCCGGGGCAAGTACGCCCCGAGCCTGCGCGACGTCGAGGGCAAGCACATCTACGAAGCCATGGTCACCGGTCCCCAGTCCATGCCGGTCTTCAACGACGACAACATCTCCCCCGACGCCAAGAACGACATCGTCGCCTACCTGCACACGGTGGACGAGCAGGAGAACGTCGGCGGGATGGCGCTGGGCAACCTCGGCCCCGTGTCCGAGGGGCTGTTCGCCTGGATCTTCGGGCTCGGCATCATGGTCGGCTTCGCCGTCTGGCTCGGCAGGAAGGCCGCCTGATGGCCGCGACGGCACTGACGGCCCTGATGGCTCGGTCAAACCCACTGGCCCAGACCACCACCCGGAGCGACACTGGAACTGACCACCGCGACTCGACAGGATCGACGACACGATGAGCGAACACGACACGCCGCACGGCGCGGTCGTCGGCACGAGCGACGCCCACAGTGCCGGGCAGAGCGACGGCCACGGCGATGGCCATGGAGATGGCTATGGCTCGACCGCGGTCCGGCTGGACCAGGGCCACGTCGAGGGCACCGGCGGACTTCCGGTGCGCTTCCAGAACCCGGGCCTGCCGCCGCACGCACCACGCATGGCCGACCTCGACGAGAAGTCGGCCAAGCGGGCGGAGAAGCAGGTCGCAGCCCTGTTCGGCCTCTCGAGCCTGGGCACGGTGCTGTTCGTCGTCGCCTACTTCGCGATCGACCCCGAGCAGTCGGGCTTCATCCCCGGCATCGGCAACGCCAGCATCTACAACGTCGCCCTCGGCGTGACGATGGCGCTGGCCCTGCTCGGATGCGGTGTCGGGGCGGTCCACTGGGCCAAGACCCTGATGCCCGACGCCGAGTCCGTCGAGGAGCGCCACCCCCTGCGGGCCAAGGACGAGGACCGCAAGCGCGTGGTCACCGGTCTCATGGACGGTGGCGACAAGGCCCAGCTCGGCCGACGCCCGCTCATCAAGTTCTCGCTGGCCGGCGCCCTCGCCCTGCCACCGATCGCGATCCTGCTGCCGCTCGTGGGTGGCCTCGGCCCCATGCCGAAGGACCAGCTCTCCACCACGATGTGGAAGAAGGGTGACCGCCTGGTCCGCGACCCGGAGCGCACCCCGATCCGCGCCGACCAGGTCACGATCGGTTCGGTGTTCCACGTCCTCCCCGAGTCGATCAAGGACTCCGAGCACGTGCTCGAGGACAAGGCCAAGGCTGCCGTGCTGCTCCTGCGCCTCAACCCCGAGGACATCAAGCCCCAGAAGGAGCGCGACTGGGGCCACGAGGGCATCGTCGCCTACTCCAAGATCTGCACCCACGTCGGTTGCCCGGTCGGTCTCTACGAGCAGCAGACGCACCACCTGCTCTGTCCCTGCCACCAGTCGACGTTCGACGTGACGCAGGACTGCAAGGTCATCTTCGGGCCGGCCAAGCGCCCGTTGCCCCAGCTGAAGATCACCGTTGACGCGCAGGGTTACCTGATCGCCGACGCCCCGTTCCGCGAGGCCGTCGGTCCGAGCTTCTGGGAGCGTGGTTCCGCATGAGCACCGACCGCACCGCCACTCGCGACGACCCGATCGGCCGCCTGCGCCAGGACGACGCCGAGCCGGAGGCGCCCACCAACCCGGGCCTGAAGGCCGTCGGAGGCGTGGCAGGCTGGCTCGACGACCGCACAGGAGCGGCCAAGCCGGTCGGCTACCTCATGAAGAAGGTGTTCCCCGAACACTGGTCCTTCATGCTCGGCGAAGTCGCCATGTACTCCCTGATCATCTGCCTGCTCTCGGGCACGTTCCTCACCTTCTGGTTCGTCCCCAGCGCCGGTCAGGTCGTCTATGACGGCTCCTACCTGCCCCTGCGTGGCATCACGATGTCCGAGGCGTTCCGCTCGACGGTCGACATCTCCTTCGACATCCGCGGTGGTCTGCTGATCCGGCAGATCCACCACTGGGCCGCCCTGATGTTCATCGTCGCGCTGTCGGTGCACATGCTGCGCGTGTTCTTCACGGGTGCGTTCCGCAAGCCGCGTGAGATCAACTGGGTGATCGGCTGCATCCTGTCGATGCTGGCCCTGATCGAGGGTTTCGCCGGCTACTCCCTGCCGGACGACCTGCTCTCCGGCACCGGGCTTCGCGCCGCAGAGGGCTTCATGCGTTCGGTGCCCGTGCTCGGGTCCTACCTGTCGTTCGCGCTGTTCGACGGCCCCTTCCCCGGCGAGGCGATCATCCCCCGCCTGTTCTCGATCCACGTCCTGCTGCTGCCGGCGATCCTGGTCGGGCTGTTCACCGCCCACATCGGTCTGGTGTTCGTGCACAAGCACACCCAGTTCCCCGGGCCGGGCCGCACCAACGACAACGTCGTCGGCTTCCCGGTCATGCCGGTGTATGCCGCCAAGGCCGGTGGCTTCTTCTTCATCGTCTTCGGTGTCATCTCGCTGATCTCTGGTCTGGTCACGATCAACCCGATCTGGGCCTATGGTCCCTACGACCCCTCGCCGGTCACGGCCGGGGCCCAACCCGACTGGTACATGGGCTTCGCCGACGGCGCCCTCCGCCTGCTGCCCGGGTGGCTGGAGTTCACCGCCTTCGGCTTCACGTTCTCGTTCAACGTGATGATCGGCGCCATCCTCCTGATCCCGGTCATGTACGGCCTCATGGGTGCCTACCCGTTCCTCGAGAGGTGGGTCACCGGCGACAACCGCGAGCACCACCTGCTCGACCGGCCGCGCAACAACCCCACTCGCACCGGCCTGGGCATGGCGGCCCTGACGGCCTACGGCGTGCTCATGTTCGCCGCCGGCAACGACCTGATGGCGATCAAGCTCCACCTGTCGATCAACGACATCACTCACGCCCTGCGAGCGGCCTTCTTCATCGCGCCACCCATCGTCTTCTGGGTCACCAAGCGCATCTGCCTGTCCCTGCAGCGCAAGGACCGCGACCTGGTCCTGCACGGCCGCGAGACCGGACGCATCGTGCGCACCGCCGACGGGAAGTTCTTCGAGCAGCACGAGCCGCTCGACGAGTTCACCCGGTGGAACCTCGTCCAGCACGAGGACCATGAGGTCCTGCTGCTCGAGTCCGGCACCGACGGCCACGGCGTGGCCTCCCCGACCGCCCGCAAGGACAAGGCCCGCTCGGCGCTGTCGCGGTTCTACTTCACCGACACCATCAACCCGGTGACCCCGGCCGAGCTGGCCGCGGCACACCACGACGGCCACGGTCACGAGGCGATCGAGGCTGCCCCGAGCGGCGACGGGTCGCGACCTGCCCTCGAGAGCTCGCGCAGGGAGCCCCCGAAGCGCCCCTGAGGCCCCTCTGGGCCCCACCAGGGGCTCTCACAGAGCCCCGCAGGGCCACTCCGGGCCCGTATGCCGCCCGCTCACCACCCCCGCATCGCCGTGGGCCGTGAGCGGGCGGCATACCGCTGTCCGAGGGCACTTCGGCATCGCGGCTGTCGCATGACAGGCTGGCCCCGTGGTCGAGATGGAGGCAGCGGAGTTCGAGGAGGCGGTGGGCGACGCCCTCGACGCGGTGCCACCCGAGCTGATGCGGCTGCTGGACAACGTCGTCTTCTTCGTCGAGGACGAGCCACCACCCGACGACCCCGACCTGCTGGGCGTCTACGACGGCACTCCCATCACCGAGCGCGGTGACGGCTGGGCCGGGGCGCTGCCGGACCGGATCACGATCTTCCGCGGCCCGTTGACCCGGATGTGCGAGGACCGGGAGGACCTCCTCGAGGAGATCGCCGTGACCGTGGTGCACGAGATCGCGCACCACTTCGGGATCGACGACTCCCGGTTGCACGACCTCGGGTGGGGCTGAGCCCCACCACGACTCCCCCGACGCGCCGGTGCCGTGCCCCGGTCACGGGACACGGCACCGGTCGTGCGTTGCTGCTACTTCCTGGCCCCGCTGAGCTGGACCGTCTGCTCGGCGTAGCCGACCGCGCACTCGAAGGCGCCACAGGCGAAGGCGAAGGTCACGGTCGCGCCCTTGCCGCCCTTGAAGACTCCGTTGTCGCTGAAGGCCGTGCCCGACCAGGTGTGGGTCGCCCCGTCGCACTGGATGGGGTTGACGAAGAAGAAGCCGTTGATCCTCACCCGGCCGACCTGCTGGGTGAGGCTGCCCTCGATGTCGCTGAAGAAGTCATCGGCGTTGGTGCAGGAGTAGGTCCCGGTCAGGGTGGCCGAGCCGTCCTTGTTGGCCACGCCCCGCGCGTCGACCGTGACGGTCGCCTCCGGCGGCGGAGGGGCGTTGTCGAAGGTCACCGCGAGGTTGCCGCCCTGGGTGGTCGTGTCGCTGAAGGCGACCACGTAGTAGGTCTGCCCGGCAGTGGTCCCGAAACCGACCGTGGTCGGGCCGCACGCCACGAGGTTGCCGGCCGAGGGGTCGCCCTCGGTCACGATGAAGCCACCCGAGTAGCTCGAGGCGGACATGTCGGCGATGACGCCACCGTCACTTGCGGCGGTGTAGCGGAACCAGACGCTGGCGTTGGTGAACGGCGCCCCACACTGCGCGTTCAGCGCCGCATCGGTCGCATCGGTCGTGGCGCCGGTGGTGTCCTGCTCGATGGTGCTGGGCAGGACCGAGACGACGGTCGCCGTGGCGGCGGTGTCGTTCGGGACGGGTGCCGCGCTGGCGGCGGAGGCGAACGCCGGCAGCAAGAGCAGTGCGGCGGCCGCGGACAGGGCGGAGCGAGACATCAACAACATGTGAATCCCCCAGCTGTGTGACGGACCATCCCCCATTGGATGGTCACACCTGGATTGACTCCACCAGACCGCCTCGCGGTTGCCTGCTTGACCAACAATTTGCCCGAGGCCCACCAAGCCTTTGCCATGGTGGCTCCCCCCGAGGCTCCGCTGACGCTGCAACCCGCGACGTCTGCCCCGAGACCGGACCACCAGCCTCAGGGCAGTGGCAGGTCGAAAGCCTTCGCCATGGAGGCGGCCTTCGCCCCGCGCCCCAGGGGCGTCGTCCCGGTCACCTCGGCATAGAGGCGGGTGAGCGAGTAGTGGTCGAGCCGGCTCGACACCACTGTGCCGTGCTGGCTGGGGTGCACGACCACGGTGAGCACCCTGTTGCCGGCCGTCGTGTCGTCCTCGTCGGCGGTGAGCACGACGAGCAGCCGCCCCGACGTCCAGTCCGGGGCCGCCTGGATCGTGGCCATCCACCCTTTGAACCAGGCGTCGGCCGTGGCCAGGCTGCAGTCATGGGCGTCGTGACACAGATCGGGGATGACCATACCGGCGTTGGGCAGGGTCCCGGCGGCGATGTCCTTCCCGAGCGCGGCCACCGGCAGGTCGTGCTGGCGGCACAGGACGCGCTCGTCCACGAAGTACGGCCACGGGTTGTGCTTGACGGCGTACCGGCCCGAGGAAGTCACCGAGCAGGGCCGCGGCATCGCGTCGGCATACACCCCTGCCGTCCGGCCGGCCGCGATGGCGGCGCCGAAGACCGACGGTCCACTGACGACGACGTTGTCCGCGGGCGCGGCGTTCGTCGTGACACCGTGGGTGCTGCCCGACGCGATCGCGAGGTAGTTGGGCAGCGAGGGGTGCCGGGTGGCGAAGTAGCTGGTGGCGTAGCCGTAGGTCGTGGCCAACCCGTGGGTGTAGGGCATGCCGGCCTTCATCTGGGCCAGGGAGTGGTTCTCCATCACGAAGACCAGCACCTTGGTGACCACCGCGCGATCTGCGCGGGTCCCCGTGGCGGTCGTTCCCGCGCCCGCACCGGTGTCGGGTCCGCCGGGCGGTGGTGTCGCGGTCGTCGACGCGGTGGAGATGGCGGAGCCGGTCGCGGTGGCACCCTCCGGTGTCGAGGTGGTCGCGCACCCACTCAGGGCGAGTGCGCCGACGACCGCCGTGTGAAGCAGGCCTCGGCAGGCGTACACCAGCGTGGACACCACCCGCTCACCCCCTCATCCGACCTCGGCGGGACCCGGCTCAGATGAGGGCGCTCTGCGCCTTCCAGCCCGCGAACGAGTACTGCCAGACGCCGATGCCCTCGGAGGGCAGGAACTGCCGGGACGAGCCGGTGAACTTCACGACGTCGCCCGCCTTGGAGTTGGCGTACATCCAGGCGGCGTTCGCCGGGGACATGTTGACGCAGCCGTGGCTGACGTTGGCGCTGCCCTGCGCCCCGACCGACCAGGGGGCGGAGTGGAGGTACTCCCCCGTCCACGTCACGCGCATGGCGGACTGGGTGGTGATCTTGTAGTAGCCGGGCTCGCCCTTCTTGATCCCGATGGTCGTGGAGTCCATGACCACGGTGCCCTCCTTGCGGATGATCACCTTGATGCCGGAACGCGTCTCGGTCTGGGGGCCCGGGCGCCCAGCGCTGATCGGGATCGTGTTGATCACGGCGCCGCCCCGCCTCACGGTCATGACGTGGCGCTTGATGTCGACCGTGGAGATCATCGCGGAACCGATGGTGAAGCTGGCCGAGTCGTCGTTTCCGACCCACTTGCCCTCGCCGGTCTGGACGCCGGTGAGGGGAGCGCTCACGGAGACCTTGGTGCCGGGCTTCCAGTAGTTCACGGGGCGCCACATGAGCTGGCGGTTGTCCAGCCATCCCCAGGCGCCTGTCTGCTTGGGTGAGGTGGTGACCTTGACGAGCTTCTCCACCTCGCCACGCAGTTTCGCGGTGGCGACGGCCGAGTCGAACTGGATGCTCACCGGCATACCGACGCCCACGGTCTCGCCCGCGTTGAGGATTCCGTAGGTGGCCGTGACCTTGGGCTTGAGGGTCGTGAAGGTGGAGGTCGTCGTCGACGGCGTGCCGTCGGGACCCGTCGCCTTCGCCGTGACCGTGTATGCCGCGCTGGGCGCCAGTCGCGCGCTGGAGGTCCAGGAGCCGTCGGCGCCCAGTGCGCCGGCGACCGAGCGTCCCTTGGCGTCGGTCACGGCGACCTCACCCAGCGAACCGGTGGTGGCCTTGACCACGACGGGCTCGGTGGGCAGGACGTCGGTGGCGTCCTTGGCCGGGCTGATGCTGAGCGCGGCGGGCGTGGGGGTGGCCGACGACGAGGAGGACGAGCTGCTGCTCGAGCTGGCTGCGACGTTGTCGGTCCTCGGGCTGTCCGCGCTGCCCGAGCAGCCCGCCAGCACGGTCACGCCTGCCAACGCAGCCACGGCCAAGGCCGTGGCCAGTCGTCGTGACCCCTGTGTCCTACCCACCACGTGTGTGCTCCTGTGCTCCGCGCCACCGTGGCGCCCTGTGCGTGACTTGTCTCGTGTGTCGGCTGGACCGGTCGGACGATGCCGACGATGCCCTCACCCGAACAGACGCCGGGCAGCCCTCATTGGTTGGCTATGCAGCTGTGTCTGGCCGGGCGATCACGATTCCGCGCCAAGCCCCCTGGAAGCCGAGCCCCCTGGAAAGAGGCCCGCCCCTGCGCGGACCTGGCCCCAGTCTACCTGCTCGGTGTCGATGCCCTGACACGACGAACAGCCGGACGCGCCCACCCCGAGGGGTGCGCACGCCCGGCCGACCTGTCGTTGAGCGCCGTCAGACGGCGTGCGGGCCCTTGAAGTACTCGAAGGTCCAGCCCACCAGGGCGATGACGCCGAAGCCGGCACCGATGATGAACAGCCACCAGCCGACCGCCAGGCCCAGGAAGCACAGGGCAGACGCACCGGCGAGCGCGAGGGGCCACCAGGAGTGCGGGCTGAAGAAGCCGTACTCGCCCTCCTGCTCCCAGATCTCCCCGCTCGGGTTGTCCTCGGGCCGCTCCGGCAGTCGCCGGGCCGTGGCCCACAGGTAGAAGGCGATCATGGCGCCGAGACCGGCGGACAGGAACAGCCCCGCCGGACCGACTGGCTCCTCCCAGTGGGTGAAGACGCCGTAGATGACCCCCAAGGGGGCGAAGAAGGCAGCCAGGATGACGAAGAGCTTGTACTCGATCTTCACGGGTCAGTCACGCTCCTCGTGGAACCTGGGGTGCTTGTGCTCGTCGTACTCGCCCGTCGCGTGGTGCTCGGACGTGCGGGTCTCGGCCATGATCCGGGTCAGCGTGTCCGGGTCGGCGTACACCCCACCGAGCGGTGCCGCCTCGGGGTGGTGCAGGTCGAATGCGGGGCGCTCGGACCGGATCCGCGGGAGGACGTCGAAGTTGTGACGCGGCGGCGGGCAGGACGTCGCCCACTCCAGGGAGGCGCCGTAGCCCCACGGGTCGTCGGTCTCGACCAGCGGCGCGGTGCGCCAGGTCTTCCAGACGTTGTAGAGGAACGGCAGTGTCGACGCAGCCAGGAGGAAGGCGCCGAACGTGGACACCTTGTTCTCCCAGGTGAAGCCGTCCTCGGGCAGGTAGTCGGCGTAGCGACGCGGCATGCCGTCCACACCCAGGACGTGCTGGATCAGGAAGGTCGTGTGGAAGCCGATGAACAGCATCCAGAAGTGGATCTTGCCGAGCGTCTCGTCGAGCATCCGTCCGGTGAACTTGGGCCACCAGAAGTAGAAGCCGGCGAACATCGCGAACACCACGGTGCCGAAGACGACGTAGTGGAAGTGGGCGACCACGAAGTAGCTGTCGGAGAGGTGGAAGTCGAGGGCGGGGCTGGACAGGATGATGCCGGTCAGGCCGCCGAACAGGAAGGTGACCAGGAATCCGACCGCCCAGAGCATGGGCGTCTCGAAGGACAGCTTGCCGCCCCACATCGTGCCGATCCAGTTGAAGAACTTCACGCCGGTGGGCACCGCGATCAACATGGTCATCACCGCGAAGAACGGCAGCAGCACCTGGCCGGTGGCGTACATGTGGTGGGCCCACACGGTCACCGAGAGGGCCGCGATGCCGATGGTCGCGAAGACCAGCGTCTTGTAGCCGAAGATCGGCTTGCGCGAGAACACCGGCAGGATCTCGGAGATGATGCCGAAGAACGGCAGCGCGATGATGTAGACCTCGGGGTGGCCGAAGAACCAGAACAGGTGTTGCCACAGCATCGGCCCGCCGTTGTCGGCCTCGAAGATCTGGGCCCCGAACTTGCGGTCGGCACCGAGTGCCAGGAGCGCCGATGCGAGCACCGGGAAGGCCATCAGGACGAGCAGGCTGGTGACCAGGATCGTCCACGTGAAGATCGGCATGCGGAACATCGTCATGCCGGGAGCACGCATGCAGATGATCGTGGTGATGAAGTTGACGGCACCGAGGATGGTTCCGAAACCACCGAGCGCGAGGCCGAAGACCCACAGGTCACCGCCGAGGCCGGGGGTGTTGGAGGCGTCCGACAGCGGCGAGTACGCGAACCAGCCGAACGACGCCGCACCCGACGGGGTGAGGAAGCCGGCGGACGCGATCAGGCCACCGAACAGGTAGAGCCAGTAGGCGAACATGTTGAGCCGCGGGAAGGCGACGTCGGGCGCGCCGATCTGGATCGGCATGAGGGCGTTGGCGAAGCCGGCGAACAGCGGCGTCGCGAACAGCAGCAGCATGATCGTGCCGTGCATCGTGAACAGCTGGTTGAACTGGTCGGGGTTGTCCACGACCTGCAGTCCGGGCTGGAACAGCTCCGCGCGGATCAGCAGGGCGAGAACGCCGCCGAACATGAAGAAGAGGAACGAGGTGATGAAGTAGAGGTTGCCGATGACCTTGTGGTCGGTCGTCGACGCCCACTTCACGACCGTCTGGCCCTTGGTGAGCCGGCGGGTCGCCGTCGCCTCGGTGGAGCGGTAGTAGGTGCCTGCCGAGGTGGACTCGGTTGCCGCTGCCATCAGTTGCTCCCTGCACTCGGAAGAAGGTCTTTGTCCTCGTCCATGACCTTCGCGGGGTTCAGGCTGTTGTCCAGCTGACCCGTGTTGCCCTGGGACTTCAGCTCGGCGATGTGCTCGTCGTAGGCGGCCTGGTCGACGACCTTGACGTTGAACAGCATCTGGGAGTGGTAGGCGCCGCACAGCTCGGCGCACTTGCCCTTGAAGTCACCGGTCTCGGTCGGGAAGACCTGGAACTTGTTGACGCGGCCCGGGATCATGTCGAGCTTCTGCAGGAACGCCGGCACCCAGAACGAGTGGATGACGTCACGCGAGGTGAGGACGAACTCGGTGCGCTTGTTCACCGGCAGGTAGAGGGTCGGCAGGTTCTTCTCGGTGCCGGGCTCCCCCGTGAGCTCGGCCTGCGTGCCGCTCTCGTAGGTCTGCTCGTTGACGTAGTTGAAGTCCCAGCTCCACTTCTTGCCCACCACGTTCACGACGACGTCGGGGTGCTTGGACGTGTCGAGCAGGGCGGCCTCGTCACGCGCGGTGTAGTAGAAGAGCACCGCGATCATGAACACCGGGACGATCGTGTAGAGGATCTCCATCGGCACGTTGTAGCGAAGCTGCACCGGGAGGGTGGTGTCGTCCTTCGCGCGGCGATAGGCGACGACGCACCAGCCGATCAGGCCCCAGACCAGGGCGCCGACGAGGAGCGCGGCGATCCAGGCGCCGTTCCACAGCGAGGTCACCCGTTCCCCGCCCTCGGTCACCGCACGGGGGAGGAAACCGTCCTGCACGCGGCCGGCACACCCCGAGAGGGTGAGGGCCACGAGCGACAGCCCGAGAGCTGTGGTCGTTCTCCTGCTTGCAGTCCGCCGCCTGTGTGGGCGCGGCGCAGAGACGTCGTGCTGACGCAACGGTGCACCTTCTTCGAGACAGTGATGGGCCATCGCGCCAAACCCTACTCCAGCGAGTGCGTGTCGTCCGGTCAGGGTGGGACTAACGTCGGGGTGTGGCGAACCCCTTCCCGGACGACGGTTCCGACCGCGCGTTCCTCGATGCGGCACCCGGCCCGATGCACCCCCGCGCCCGGGAGACCCTCGTCGCCGCGATCGATGCCGGGTGGGCCGATCCGCGACGCCTGCACCGTGAGGCTCGGACCGCGCGCCGCCTGCTCGACCAGGCCCGCGAGGTGCTCGCGGCAGGACTGCAGGTCCGACCCTCCGAGGTCGCGTTCGCGCCCGACGGCCCGACCGCCGTCCGCTGGATGCTCGACGGCTTCCGGTATGCCGCCCGCCGCCGCGGGGCGCGCGTCGTCGCCTCCGCGGTCGAGCACTCGGCAGTGCTGGTCCCGGGCCGCCACGCCGCGGACTCCTCCGGTGACCCGACCGTGTTCGCGACGGTCGGCGTGGACACGGCGGGGCACGTGGACCTCGAGGCGTGGGCCCACGCGATCGCTGCTCCCGGCACCGTCGCCGCCGCTCTCCAGCACGCCAACGGCGAGGTCGGCACCGTGCAGCCGCTGGAGCGCGCCTGGGCCCTCTGCCAGGGGGCGGGGCTGCCGCTCGCCGTCGACGCACAGGCCTCCCTGGGTCGAGTGGCCTCCCCCAGGTCCTACGACGCCCTCGCCGGCGACGCCCAGTCGTGGGGTGGTCCGGGTGGCCTCGGGCTGGTGGTGCTCCCAGAGCGCTCCCGGTGGCTGCTGCCGGGAGCACCGGACCCCGACGCCGCGCTCAGCGGTCCGACGCGGCACACCCCGTGGGTGCCGCTGGCCCTGGCCGCGGCGGAGGCCTGGCAACAGACCGAGGCGGCGCACGAGTCCGACGAGGCCGAGACCTTCCGCCTCGTGGACCGGATCCGGGCAGCCGCGGCAGCGGTACCCGATGTCGAGGTCGTGGGCGACCCGGTCGCCCGGCTCCCCCACGTCGTGACCTTCTCGGCCCTCTACGCGGACGGTGAGGCCCTCGTCCGCGAGTTCGACCGGCGCGGCTTCGCCGTCGGATCGGGGTCGGCGTGCACGGCCAGCACCCTCGAACCCAGCCACGTCCTCGCGGCGATGGGCGCCCTGACGCACGGCAACGTCCGGATCACGGTGCCCCTCGCGGCGGTGGCCCCCCACCGTGGCGCCCAGGTCGACGCCTTCTGCGAGGTCATCGCCGAGGTGGTCGCCTCGGTGCGCGCCGAGCTCGGAGCGCACCGGTTGTGACGTCGGACCCTGAGGACCTGGCCGCACCCACGCCACTGCTCGTCGACGCATGTGGCCTTCGCTGCCCCCTGCCCGTCATCCGCCTGGCCCAGGCCGCACGCGACGCGCCACCGGGAGCAGTGATCGAGGTGTGGGCGACGGACCCGGCCGCCAGGTCGGACATCCCGGCGTGGTGCCGCATGCGCGGTCAGGACTACCTCGGTGAGGTGCCGGCGGACGGCGCCCACGCGGCATACCGGGTCCGGCTGGTGTCCTGAAGCCCTGACCTCACGGGGCTGCACCGAACGTGGGCGGGGCCAGGTCCACGGCGTCCTCGAGCCGGCGCAGGTAGTCGCGACGGGACACCGTCACCACACCGAGGCTGCGCAGGTGGTCAGTGGCCCACTGCACGTCGATGAGCCGGCGCGGGTCGCCGTCGGCGAAGACGTACCCCGCGGTGGCGACCACGGCCGCCTTGGAGGCGTCGGTCACCCGGTGGAACATCGACTCGCCTGCGAACAGCCCGCCGACGGTGATCCCGTACAGCCCGCCGACGAGCTCGCCGTCCTGCCACGTCTCGATGCTGTGGGCCCATCCCAGGGCGTGCAGCTCGGTGTAGGCGTCGGCAATCTCCTCGGTGATCCATCGCCCGTCGCGGCTCGGGTCGGCGCACGCGTCGACGACCTCGCGAAAGACGGTGTCCACCCGCATCTCGAAGCGCCGCAGCGACTTCTGCAGCGATCGACTGGCGTGGACCCCGCCCGGCAGCAGCACGCCGCGAGGATCCGGTGACCACCAGCCGAGCGGCCTCGTACCGTGTTCGCCCAAGCCCATCGGGAAGACCCCGCTGCGGTAGGCCTCGACGAGGGTCCCTGCCCTGAGGTCACCACCGACCGCGACCATGTCCTCGCCGTCATCCACCTCGCTGAGGTCGAACACCCACGTGGTCGGCAGGGGCTCGACCGGGTCGGTCGCCACGGGTGCGCTCGATCCCTAGGGGGCGACGCAGGCGATGTGGGGTTCGATGGCGTCGGCCGACTCCTGGCCGTACGCGTCCGCCAGGCGCTGCAGGAAGCTCGCCTTGCCGAGGGTGTACTCCTGGGTGCCCACCGTCTCGATGACGTAGGTCGCCAGCATCGACCCGAGCTCAGCGGAGTGCCGCAGCCCCAGGTCGGCAGCCAGCCCCGTGAGGAAACCTGCCCGGAAGGCGTCGCCCACCCCGGTGGGGTCGGCGCGCCGGACCTCGCGGGCCACCGACACCTCGATGGGGTCCTCGCCCTTGCGCTCGATCGTCACGCCCTCCTTGCCCCGGGTCACGACGCGGGTGTTCACGCGGTCAGCGATCTCCTCGGCGCTCCAGCCGGTCTTCTGCTCTGTGAGGGCGGCTTCGTACTCGTTGGTGAGCAGGAAGTCGGCGCCGTCGATGAGCTGGCGGATCGTCGCGCCGTCGGCGAAGGCGAGCTGCTGGCTCGGGTCGGCAGCGAACGGTATGCCGCGGGAGCGGCACTCGCGGGTGTGGCGCAGCATCGCCTCGGGGTCGTTGGCCCCGATGAGCACGAGGTCGAGACCCCCGACACGCGTGGCGATCGGACCGAGCTCGATGGCCCGTGCCTCGCTCATCGCCCCGGCGTAGAAGGTCGCGATCTGGGCCATGTCCTCGTCGGTCGTGCAGACGAAGCGCGCGGTGTGCTTGGACTCGGAGGTGTGCACCGAAGCGCAGTCGACCCCGTGCCGCTCCAGCCAGCTGCGGTAGTCACCGAAGTCCTCACCCACCGCCCCCACGAGGATCGGGCGCTGGCCGAGGTTGGCCATCCCGAAGGCGATGTTGGCGGCCACGCCCCCGCGGCGCACCTCGAGGTCGTCCGCGAGGAACGACAGCGAGACCTTGTCGAGCTGCTCGACGACGAGGCTGTCGCGGAACCTGCCCTTGAAGGTCATCAGGTGGTCGGTGGCAATGGAACCCGTGATGGCTATTCGCACGGTGGGAAACCTACCGTGCCGTGCGTCGAATGACTGTTGCCCGCGGCTCCCGAACCGGGCACAGTCACCTCCATGAGTGAACCCGACATCGGCGCCTTCGACTTCAGCGGACTGCGCGCGACCTTCGTCAACTGCACGCTCAAGCGGTCGCCGGAGCAGAGCCATACCCAGGGCCTGGTCGACATCAGCGCCGC
Source organism: Pedococcus sp. P2_E5 (assembly GCF_056403895.1). Lineage (NCBI taxonomy): Bacteria > Bacillati > Actinomycetota > Actinomycetes > Micrococcales > Intrasporangiaceae > Pedococcus > Pedococcus sp. P2_E5. Next base: position 18,647 of record NZ_JBFUEP010000019.1, on the reverse strand, counting down.
CATCATGCGCAAGCACGGGGTCGACGTCGAGGTGATCCGGGCGGTCGACCACGACATCGCCACAGGCGTCTACCTCGACATGACCGAGCACGGCTGGGACCGCGACGAGTGGCCGACCCTGTTCGCACGAGTCATCGAGTCCGACATCCTCGTGCTGGCGGGGCCCATCTGGCTGGGCGACAACTCCAGCATCACCAAGCAGGTCATCGAGCGCCTCTACGCGGGGTCGTCCATGACGAACGCGGCCGGCCAGTACGTCTACTACGGCAAGGTCGGCGGGGCGATCATCACCGGCAACGAGGACGGCATCAAGCACTGCTCGTCCAACATCCTCTACAGCCTGCAGCACATCGGCTACGCCATCCCGCCGGGTGCCGATGCCGGGTGGATCGGTGAAGCCGGTCCCGGTCCGTCCTACCTCGACCCGGGCAGCGGGGGCCCCCAGAACGAGTTCACCCAGCGGAACACCACCTTCATGACGTGGAACCTGATGCACCTTGCGGCCCTGTTGAAGGCGGCGGGCGGCTTCCCCGTGGGCGGCAACCAGCGCACCGAGTGGGATGCCGGCGCCCGGTTCGACTACCCCAACCCCGAGTACCGCTGACCTGCCTGCGGCCCGCGCGCCCGCGGCCGGACGCACGAACGCACGTGGCCGGCATACCCAGTGGGTGTGCCGGCCACGTGCGTTCCCCGGGTGCGATGCCCGGGTGGCTTGGTCGCCGCGAAGCGGCGGTTCGATCAGCTGCGGTGCTCGATCAGCTGCCGTGCTCGATCAGCTGAAAGAGTCCCCGCAGGCGCAGGAGCTGCCCGCGTTGGGGTTGTCGATCGTGAAGCCCTGCTTCTCGATCGTGTCGGCGAAGTCGATGCTCGCGTCGACGAGGTAGGGCGCGCTCATCCGGTCCACGACGACCTCGACACCGTCGAAGTCGCGCACGAGGTCACCGTCGAGGGTGCGCTCGTCGAAGTAGAGCTGGTAGATGAGGCCGGAGCAGCCACCGGGCTGCACGCCGACGCGCAGGCGCAGGTCGTCACGGCCCTCCTGCTCGAGCAGGGACTTGACCTTGGCGGCAGCAACATCGGAGAGGAGCACGCCGTGCGTGGCCTCTGCAGGTGCCTCGGTCGCGTCGGCGGTCGTCGCCGTAGCGGTCTGGTCCTGAACACTCATGGTGATGAGTCCTTCATGTCGGTGGAGGTTGGCCACCAGTGCCAACCTGCGGTTCTCGCGAAATGTTCCCCGCGCACCCACCACTGTACGACGTGGTCAGCTCCGAGGGGACCAGGTGGCCGCCACCCGGGCAGCGCGCGCCGCGAGGGTTCCGACCGGATCGGACATCGCCGCCTCGACCTGTGCGGGGGTCTGCGCCACGGCATAGCTGCCCGACAGCCCGAGGGTCATCGCCTCACGGCGTCCCACGAGGGTCTGGCCGGCGATGACCACGCTCGGCGTCGCCGTCTCGAGCGCCATCGCGGCGACCCCGGCCACGACCTTGCCCTGCAGGCTCTGCCAGTCGAAGCAGCCCTCCCCCGTGACGACGAGGTCGGCGGCTCGCAGCAGGTCCCGGAACCCCACGGCCTCGAGGACTTCCGTCACCCCGCTCACCCTGGTGCCCCCGAGCAGGGACAGTCCGTAGCCGAGGCCGCCCGCAGCACCCGCTCCGGGTGCCTTGTCGAGGCGGCGGCCAGCACCGGTCAACAGGTCGGTCTGCTCCGGAAGCGTGCGCCGGACCACCTCGACGAACCGCCCCAGCGCCCCCTCGAGCGCCTGGGCGATCTCGGGAGAGGCGCCCTTCTGCGGGCTGAACACCGCGCTGGCACCCTGCAGTCCGAGGAGCGGCGACTCGACGTCGGTGGCAAGAACCAGCTCGACACCGCGGAAGCGTTCGCGGGTGGCCGCGAGCGCCGGCAGGGCCGCGTCGGAGATGTCGGCCAGGGCCAGTCCACCCCGCGCGAGGTCGTGCGGTGCGCCGGCGCCGAGCGCCGCGAGCATCCCCGCGCCCGCATCGTTGGTCGCGCTTCCGCCGAGGCCCACGACGATGCGCGTCGCCCCCTCGCGCAGGGCCGCGTCGACGAGCTGACCGACCCCCCACGTGCTCGTCACGGCGGGGTTCCGTTCGTCGGCCGCAAGCAGGTGCAGCCCCGCCGCCTGCGCCGATTCGAGGTATGCCGTGCGGTCACCGTCCGTGTCGGCCACCAGGATCGCGGCCGGCACGTCGCGACCGAGCGGGTCGGCGACGGTCACGGCCAGGGTCTGCGCCTCGGGGAGCGCCGAGGCGAGCACGTCGAGGAACCCCGGACCTCCGTCGGACAGGGGACGCAAGGTCAGCAGGTCGTGGGGCGCGGTGGCCGCCCACCCGTGGGCGATGGCCCGCGCGGCCTGCTGGGCGGTGAGGGTGCCGGTGAAGCAGTCCGGCGCGATGACGACGTGCACGGAGCCATCCTTCCAGCCCGGGCGCTGAAGGCCGCGGCGGGTTTCTTCCCTCCCATTCTTCCGTGCTGCTGAGCACGCGCTGGGCTGAATCCTGTTCGACGTGGAGGCCAGAGGGGCAAAACAGGTCCACAATGGATAGATGCGCCCCCGTCAGCCCGCCAAGAAGCCGCATCTGCCGAACAGCCCGTTTCGGGCCGCTCCGGTGCCGGACATCCCGGACTTCGCAGTCAACGACCGGGTGACCCACGACCGCCACGGGCTCGGATCGGTCGTCAAGATCACCGGCGACCGCATCCACGTGAAGTTCGGCGAGAACACCGTCAGCGTGGCGATGTCCAGCAGCAAGATCCACCCGCTCTAGATCCACCCGCTCTGGATCCACCCGCTCTAGATCCACCCGCTCTGGATCCACCCGCTCTGGATCCGCTCGCCCTGGATCCGCTCGTTGTCGGTCCAGCCACCCCTAGGGCACCAACGCAGCGTGCAGGAGCCGGCGGGCGGCAGCCTCGTCCCCGTCGGTCACGAGCACCGCTGAGTCAGCGCGGTGCCACAGCGCAAGGTAGAGGTGCGACGCCGGTCCACTGACCCGGGCGACCGCCTCCTGTGCCACTGCGTCGACGACGCGGACCGCTCCGTCGACCACGCGCACGGTCCATGACGCGTTGGTGTCCGTGCAGGAGAAGGCGATGGGCTCGGCGGCCGGGATCACCTGCAGGGGCGGACGGTCGGCGTGTCGGACCAGGCTCCGTGGGGCCATCACCTCGAAGACCTCGGCAACCCCGTCGGCTGCCTGCTCGGTCGTCAGGCCGGGGATGCTCTCGACGACCCCGGCGGTCGACACCGCACCGCGCGCCTGAAGGGCGTCGACACGGTGCACCGTGGTCTCGTGGAACTGCCGACGTCGCCAGAACCGGACGTCCTGGTGTCCCGGCACGGCTGAGAAGCTCCACGACGGGTGGTCTGCCGGCAGCCCGGCCAGGGTGGTCACGACCGTGTCGGCACACGCGGCATACCAGTCGGGCAACGGCTGCTCGCGGTCTCGACGCGGGTACTGGTCCGGCTGCGAGCCGGTGCGCGCGCAGTGCGCAGCCCACAGGTGCACCCGGCCGAGGTGGTCGACGAGGTCGGTGACGGTCCAGCCCGGACACGCGGGCACGGACGCCTGCGGGTCGGCGGCACGGACCGTGCCGACCATGGCGGTCGTGGATGCCCGCAGTGCGTCCACGAGGTTTGCGTCGTCCATTGCGGCGACCCTAGTGCCATGAATACGAGGAACGCCTTCGCCGGGTCGAGGAGACGTGCTCCGCGCTCTTCGACGGGGATCTGCGTCACCTTGTCTGACGTCCGTGTGGGCGCGCGCGGGAACTCGCCGGTCCACGGCATACGATCGAGCACGTGAGCACCCCTGTGACGCAGTCGGACTCCCGACCCACCACTCCCCTGCCGCTGCTCGTCCTCGGACGTGGCACGGAGCTGCACACCGAACGCGGCGTCGAGTGCCCGGGCGACCTGCCGGCCCCGTCCGACCCCGGCCTGGTCGAGCGCGCCCGCGCTGCGAAGGCCGCCCTCGGCGACCGGGTCTTCGTGCTGGGACACCACTACCAGCGCGACGAGGTCATCGAGTTCGCCGACGTGACCGGTGACTCCTTCAAGCTGGCCAAGGACGCGGCGGCCCGGCCGGAGGCGCCCTACATCGTCTTCTGCGGCGTGCACTTCATGGCCGAGTCCGCCGACATCCTCACCGGCGACAACCAGACCGTGATCCTCCCCGACCTGGCCGCCGGGTGCTCGATGGCCGACATGGCAGCGATCCGGCAGGTCGAGGACTGCTGGGACGACCTGGTCGAAGCCGGTGTCGCCGACGTCACGGTCCCGGTGACGTACATGAACTCCTCCGCTGCCATCAAGGCCTTCACCGGTCGGCACGGCGGCACGATCTGCACGTCGTCGAACGCCAAGACCGCGCTGACCTGGGCGCTGGACCAGGCCGGCGACGGCGGCAAGGTGCTGTTCCTGCCCGACCAGCACCTGGGCCGCAACACCTTCGTCCGCGACCTCGGCGGCTCGCTCGACGGCTGTGTCGTGTTCGACCCCCACAAGCCGATGGGCGGCCTCACGCGCCAGGAGCTCCAGGACGCCACGATGATCCTGTGGCGGGGACACTGCTCCGTCCACGGCCGGTTCAGCCTCGCAGCCGTGGAGCAGGCTCGTCGCGAGATTCCTGACGTCAAGGTGATCGTCCACCCCGAGTGCCAGCACGAGGTGGTCGAGGCTGCCGACGAGGTGGGCTCGACCGAGAGGATCATCCAGACCATCGCCGCCGCCCCAGATGGCACGAAATGGGTGGTCGGCACCGAGCTCAACCTGGTGAGGCGTCTGGGCACGCTGTTCCCGCGACAGCAGATCTCCTTCCTGGAGAAGAACGTCTGCTACTGCTCCACGATGAACCGCATCGACCTGCCCCACCTGGTCTGGGCACTCGAGTCCCTGGTGGCCGGCCGGGTGGTCAACGCCATCAAGGTCGACGACGAGGTGGCCCACTTCGCCCGCGTGGCCCTGGACCAGATGCTGGCCCTCCCGGGAGAGACCTCCAAGGACTGAGTGAGTCGCCTCGACCAACCAGCTGGTGTGGCCGACTAGTTCAGTCGCAACCAGGTCTGCCGGGTCTCCTGCGGGTAGCAGCTGTCCGCGCCGCTCGTGGTGACCAGGGTCGCCGTGGTCGAGAAGACCGATGAGAAGGCCGGCGTGCACCCTCCGGACGCGGCCGTGGTGCTGCTGGGTTGCGCACGCACGCTCCCGTCCGCCTCGACGGTCAGGACGCCTCGTTGGTCCGGGCGCACCAAGCCGTCTCCGTCGTCGTCCACCATGTAGGGCAGCTCGCCACCCACGCGAGGGAGCCCCACGACCAGGACCCGACCGGTCTCCTGGTCGATCCAGGACCCTTCGAGCTGGGTCCCGAGCGTGACATGGCGCCGGACCTCGTTCGGGAACCTCACGGTGAGCTGCGGATCCGTGGTGTCGCGCGGCGACACCTTCTCCAGGCGCAGGTCGAGACTGTCGCCCGGGCAACCGCCCCCGACGGTGAGGATCCCGGGCCCGACCACCCGGATGCGCAGCTTGGCGCAGCCGCCGCCGGGCGTCGTCGAGGAGTCGACCAGCGTGTAGAGGTCACCATTGCGCTGGATGACCCGTTCCTTCCCCTGACCTCCGTCCAGGTAGCCGGCGGCGGTGTCGGTGTACGTGATCCGACCGTCGGCCGTGAACTCCCAGAGCCACGGGCCGGCGGGCTGGTTCTGCCACAGCCCGACGAGCTCGGGCGGGACCAGGGGTTCACTCGGCGCGAGGCGACCTGCCGGTGGGGTCTGCGTGGTGGTGGTGTTCGCCTGCCACAGCGCGACGCTCCCGACGACGAGGGCCACGGCGGCGACCGCAGCCACCAGCCAGTCCCGCTGTCGTCGGGGTGTTGTCCGTTCGTCGGTGGGTCGTGAGTCGAGCAGTGTCATCAGGTTCCCCTCCATTCGATCCAGGTCGTGCTCGGAGACGACCAGCCCGTCCGCGACACGGTGCAGCGCCTCGCGGGTGCGGCCCTCCATGGCGTTCACAGCGACACCTCCAGTCGGTCGTGCAGCCGGGCCAGCGCCCGGCTGGCGTGCTTCTTCACCGATCCCACCGAGATCTCCAGCAGGTCGGCCGTCTGTCGCTCGGTCAGATCGAGGTAGTAGCGGCACACGACGACCTCGCGCTGCCGGGTCGGCAGCCCTTGGACGCCGGTCGCGATCCGCAGCGCCTCGTCGTGGGCGACCGCCTCGGTGTCCGCCCCGGGCAGCCACGCGAGGTCCGGCGTCAGCGGTTCGGTCGCGCGGACCGTGCGTGCCCGCCGCCGGTGAGCGGACCGGCACCGGTTGACGACGACCGCGCGCAGGTAGGGCAGGGTCGCCGCGCGGTCCCGCAGGGTGTGCCAGTTCCGGTACAGGGAGACATACGCGTCCTGCACGGCCTCCTCGGCGACACCTCGGTCGCTCGTGAGGAAGTACGCCAGGCGGACCAGGCTGGCCGCGTGCGCCCTGAACAACAACGGCAGGGCCTCTTCGCGACCGACGACCACGTCAGTGGCATCGGGACCGAACTCGCTCGGCTCGGCAGGTCGCAGGATGGGGCTCACACCCTCAGAGTCGCAGCGCACCCCGGAAAGGTTGACCCCTTCCGGCGACGAATCGCTGCGGGCCTACGGGCGCTGCGGGCCACCCGGGGGCTGCGGGCCTACGGGCGCGGGTGCACTACGTCGGGTGGTGGAGGCGATCGCAGGCATCCGGGCGCAGACTGGATAGTTCGCAGGGAATCTGCGATCCGGCAGAGTGACTCCGGTTTCCGTGGACGGGCAGCCCGACCTGAGACTTTCAGGGGCGGTCGGACAGCTCGTCCACGGTCAGCACGAAGTCGCGAGCCCGCAGCCGCTCGACCAGGGCGTCGCCCATCGCGGTGGCAGGGGTGAGCACCCCTGCAGCCGGGTGTAGGCGCGTGCCGTCCAGGGCCAGGCACAGGGCGGACTCACCGAGCATGACGGCCGTCGCGGCATACCCGGGGTCGCCCGCGGCCGACACCGTCGCGAGGTAGCGCCGCCCGGTCTCGGTGGTGGTGCGGATCTTCATGGAGAACCAGCCGGACCGGCGGACCTGCTCACTCGGGCCCTCGCCCGGCGACGGCGCCAGGCGGTCGAAGATCGGACGGGTACGCGGGTTGGCCAGACCGGCGAAGGCCAGGCCCATCGCCGCGGTGAAGACGGTGGCCCGGCGGCGCCCGCGCAACCCCCGGCCATAGGCGCTCACCTCGCGGTAGCGGAAGCGTCGACCATAGGCGTAGCCCCGCAAAGCGTTGCTGCGCCTGACGATTCGCGTGTTGAACCCAGCCATGACGAACGGCCCGACCCACTCGCCCGTCTCGGAGTCGGCGAAGACCGACCTGGTATCGCGCTCCTTGCCGAGGTCGGGTTCGGCAGAGCGGTCCGGGCTCAGGGCGTAGGGGTCGAAGAGCACCTTGCGCAACGCCCGGTCCTCGCCCACTGCCTCGAGCTGGGCTCGCGAGGAGTCGATCGTGCCGCCACTGAGACCGCCCTTGGACTTGGCGTGCAGCGTCGTGTCGAGCAGTCCCCCCGCGGCGTCGGCGACCGCACGTTGGTGCAGCAACAGCACACCGAGGTCGGAGGGGATCGAGTCGTAGCCGCAGGCCGTGACGATGCGCGCACCGGTCTCCTGCGCGCGGGCGTCGACGGCATCGATCGCCTTGCGCACGAACAGGACTTCGCCGGTGAGGTCCGCGTAGTGCGTGCCCGCGTCCGCGCAGGCCTGGACGACCGGGACGCCGTAGCGCAGATAGGGGCCGACTGTGGAGGCCAGGGCGGTCGTCGACTCGGCCATGCTGCGCAAGGACGTCGGATCTGCCACGTCGGCGGTGACCAGCGGCCAGTCGTGGGCGCGAGCCGGCAACGCGGCTCGGACCTCCTCCAGGCGCTGGGGCGACCTGCCGGCCAAGGCGATCCGGACACCCTCTGGTGCGTGCTCGGCGAGGTACTCCGCCACGAGCCGGCCGACGAAGCCGGTGGCCCCGAAGATGACGACGTCGTGGGGGCGGGCGTCGTTCGTGGCTTCGCTCATCAGGGGTTCCGTTCGCTCGGGTCGGGAGGGTTCAGCGGGGCCCGCCGCCGTCAGCGAGGCATGGCGCCGAGACGCGCGAGCAGCACGGCCTCGGCGACGCAGACCTTCTCGAACTCCCCCAGGTGCAGCGACTCGTTGGCGCCGTGGGCGCGGGTGTCGGGGTCCTCGACCCCCGTCACGAGGATCGCCGCGTCGGGGAACTTCTCCGCGAAGGACGCGACGAAGGGGATCGAGCCGCCCACTCCGATGTCGACCGGTTCGACTCCCCAGGCATCGGTGAAGGCGGCGCGCGCCTGGTCGTAGACGGGCCCGTTGGCGTCGGCGTCGAAGCCGGCGCCCTGGTCGTCGAGGTGGATCTCGACCCTGGCACCCCACGGGGTGTTGGCCGCGATGTGACGCTGCACCGCGGCATACGCCTCCATCGGCACCTCGTCGGGGGCGAGGCGGATGGACACCTTGGCGCTGGCTGTGGGCACCAGCGTGTTGGAGGACTTGGCGACCGAGGGGGCGTCGATGCCGATGACCGTGGCGGTCGGCTTGGTCCAGATGCGGTCGAGCAGGGTGCCGGTGCCGATGACCTCGACCCCGTCGAGCAGGCCGGACTCCTCACGCAACCGCGCCTCGTCGAACGCCAGGTCGCTGGCCTTGCCGGACTTGAGCCCGGCGATCGCGACGTCGCCTGCGTCGTCGTGCAGCGTCGCCAGGATGCGGATGAGCGGCGTGATGGCGTCCGGCACGGCGCCACCGAACATGCCCGAGTGCACACCGTGGTCAAGGGTCGTCACCGTGACGACCACGCGGATCAGGCCGCGCAGGGTGGTGGTGAGCGCCGGCTCGCCGATGGCCCAGTTGGTGGAGTCGGCCAGGACGATGGCGTCGGCGCGAAGCTTCTCGCCGTGCTTCTCCAGCAGGGTCGGGAGCGAGTCGGAGCCGATCTCCTCCTCCCCCTCGACGAAGACGGTGACGCCGACGGGCAGGTTGCCCGCGTGGGCGCGCAGGGCCGCGAGATGCGCCATGATGCCGGCCTTGTCGTCGGCGGCGCCCCGCCCATAGAGGCGGCCGTCACGCTCGGTCGGCTCGAACGGCGGGCTGTCCCAGTCCTTGTCGTCTCCGGGCGGCTGCACGTCGTGGTGGGCGTAGAGCATGACGGTGGGCGCGCCCTCGGGTCCGTCGATGTGCCCGATGACCGCCGGACGACCTCCCTCGCGCACGATCTCGACGTCGAGTCCCTCGGCCCGCAGCAGTGTTGCGGTGGCCTCGGCACTGGCCTCGACGTGGGCCTGGTCGAACGCGTCGAGGCTCACGCTGGGGATGCGGGTGAGGTCCTCGAGGTCCTTGCGCAGGCCGGGCATCAGGCCCGCGACAGTGGTCTTGAGGGCGGAGATCTGGTCGGTCGTCAGCACGTCGTCGGTCACGTCGGGGAGCCTAACGCGTGGCTGCGCCAGCACCTCGAGGTATGCCGCGCAGCCTGGCTCGCCCAGCGCGGGTGGGGTCGCTCAGCGCGGGTTGCGACCTCTGCTGGGCGAGCCAAGTTCTGCCAGCAGAAGTTGGGGCGTGGGGACGCGCGATTCAGGGGATGGCGACCACACGGCATACAGTGAACTCGTGTTTGGACGTAACAAGACCCTGAACGAGCAGCAGGTCGCTCGTGCCCCCCGCGAGGGAGCCAAGAACCGGCCCACGCCCAAGCGCAAGGACCAGGAGGCGGCGAACCGGCGTCCGCTGGTGGTGACCGACCGCAAGGCTGCCCGCGACACCGACAAGGTCAAGCGCCGCGAGGCCCAGCTCAAGCAGCGGGCCGCGATGGCCACCGGCGACGACGCCCACCTGCCCGCGCGCGACAAGGGACCGGTGCGTCGCTACATCCGCGACTACATCGATGCCCGCTGGAACGTCGGCGAGTTCATGCTTCCCGTGATGGTCGTGGTGCTCGCCCTGTCGTTCATCCGGATCCCGGCCGTGTTCGCCGCGGTCTCGATCGGCGTCTACGCGCTGCTGCTCGTCGCGGTCATCGACGGTTTCCTCATGTGGCGGCGGCTCAAGAAGCTGCTGGTCGCCAAGTTCGGTGCGGACAAGGTCGGCCGCGGGCTGGCGATGTACGCCGTGATGCGCGGCTTCCAGCTCCGGCGCTCGCGCATGCCGAAAGCCCTGGCCAAGCGCGGCGACTACCCCGTCTGAGTGGTGTCCGGGCTGCTGGTCGGCAGCTACTCCGCGGCGCGCAGGCTCATCGGTCCGTAGACGAGGACGCCCTCGTGGAACAGGTTGACCGCGTCGACGCCGAGGTCGGTGAGCTCGTGCCACGACTCGCCGAACCAGTTCTCGGCGTCCGACTGCGACGGGAACGCGGTCGTCACCAGCTCGTTGCCGGTCACGGCGTTGCCCTCGGCATCGAGGTAGGTCCAGGTCCACGCATCGCTCATGGTTCCACTCTAGGGTTCGGCCCGTGATCGTGTTCGAGGCCGTGACCATCGCGTATGCCGGGGAGCCGGCCCTGCGCGACGCCTCCTTCACGATCCCCGAGGGTGAGCTGGTGCTGGTGGTCGGACCGACCGGATCGGGCAAGACCTCCCTGCTGCGCTGCCTCGGCGACTACTGGGGTACGGGCGCCGGTGTCGGCCCCCGCACGGGCGCCGAGGTCACCCAGACCGGCCGCGTGCAGGTGGACGGTGTGGACCTGCGAGACGCGGATGCCGACGAGGGCGGAGCCATCGTGCGGCTGGTTCGACAGGATCCCGCAGCCGGCCTGACCACCGGAACGGTGGAGTCGGCCATCGCCGCTGGCGTCCGACCGCGTGCGGACGACCCTCACGGCGGGCAGCGACAGGTCGAGGAGACGCTCGACCTCCTCGGCCTCGCGGACCTCCGCAACCGTTCCGTGGTCGACCTGTCCGGCGGTCAGCAGCAGCGAGCGGCCATCGGGGTGGCTCTGGCTGCCGGTCCTCGGGTCCTGGTCCTCGACGAACCCACGTCAGCGCTGGATCCGGTGGCGGCCGAGGAGGTCCTCGCGATCCTGCACCGCCTCGTCCACGACGTCGGCATCACCGTCCTCGTCGCCGAGCACCGGCTGGAGCGGGTGGTGCACCACGCCGACTCCGTGCTCCTCGTCGAGGCAGGTCGGGTCACCGGCCCACTCGACCCTGCGGTGGCGATGGCCCGCTCTGCCATCCGCCCTCCTGTGGTCGAGCTCGGCCTTCGGCTGGGCTGGACCCCGCTGCCCCTCTCGGTCCGGGCCGCCCGGCGGCAGGCTCGCGACCTGCGCGCCGCCCTCGAGGACAGCGCCGGAACGACGGTCGACCGTGTGGGCCACGTCACCGACGCGCGAGTCGACGCGCGAGTCGACGCGCGAGTCGCCTCGCGAGTCGAGGTGCGAGTGCAGGCACTCCGGCTCAGCCTGGTCCGCGGGCAGGTCGTCGCGCTCCGCACGGTGACTCTCCAGGCGGGTGCGGGCGAGGTGGTCGTGCTGATGGGTCGCAACGGGGCCGGCAAGTCGAGCCTGCTGGGCGCCCTCGCCGGGAGCCTGGAGCCGACGTCCGGACGGGCCACGCTCTTCGGCCGCTCCGCCCTCGCGCCGCAGGACCCGGGCGCCCTCCTGACGGACTCCCCTGTCGACCACCAGCTCACTGCCAACGATGCCGCGTTCGCCCTCTCGCGGGGGTCGACTGCCGCCGTCCTCGAGCGTCTGGTCCCGGGACTGGCCCGCGACCGCCACCCCGCCCAGCTCTCCGAGGGCCAGAAGATGTGCGTGGCGCTGAGCCTCGTGCTGTCTCGCGGCAGCGAGGTGGTCCTGCTCGACGAACCCACCCGCGGACTGGACTACCCGGCCAAGGCCCGCCTGACCTCGCTGCTGACGCAGCTGGCGGTCGCCGGCCGCACCGTCATCCTGGCCACGCACGACGTGGAGCTGGCGGCCGAGGTCGCGACCCGGGTGGTCATCCTGGCGGAAGGGGAGGTGGTCGCCGACGGTCCCGCGAGTCGCATCCTGGGCGACTCACCGGCCTTCGCGCCGCAGGTCGCCAAGGTGATGCATCCGGTGCCCATGCTGCGGGTCTCGGACGTCGTCGGCTAGCTCGGAGGACCCGCGGGCGAGCTCGTCGACGGGTAGCCCGGCGGACCGGTCTCGACCCGTCGGCGGATCTCGGCCAGCCCGGCCGCACCGGGCGCGACGCTCCACCAGCTCTCGATCCACCACGTCGCGCCGATCGTCGCCCACTGGTCCGGCGTGCCCGCCGACCTGACGAACTCCCCCGTGCTGTCGCCCTCGATGACCACGTCGTAGCCCTCCCACGCCAGCCCGGCCTCGTCACGCAGTCGACGAACCGCGGCCAGGGCCTCGGCCACCGACTCCAGGGTGAGGTGCGGACTGCCTGGTTTGGCGTCGGGTACGGCGACGGTGGGGAGCACCCCCTGCCACCGCGCGGCCCGCTCCAGCGACGGCTGCCTGCTCCGCCCTGGCAGGTGGGCGCCCACCACCCACACCGGCGGATGCGGTCGTTGCGTCGGTGGCGGCGGCAGCGGCGGGGCGCCGCGACCTGGGCGCCCGACCGGGTAGTGCGCACCGTCGTAGGTGAACGGTTCGCCCGACAGCAGCCCGCGATAGACGGCAAGCGACTCGTCGAGCTTCTGCGCTCGCACCGCCCGGCCCTCGTCGGGCTCGAACCGGGTCCACCCGGGGTGCAGCGCGCCGAGGCCGACCGACATGACCACCCGGCCTCCGCTGAGCCGGTCGACGGAGCTGACCATCGACGCGAGATCCCACGGCCGGTGTCGGCTGGCCGGTGTGAGCAGCGTGCCCAGCCGGATCGTCGACGTCTCCATCGCCGCTGCGGCCAGGGTCACCCAGGCGTGCTCGCCGTAGAGACTCTCCCAGGTGAACACGGCGTCCCAGCCGTGCTGCTCACCGAGCGCCGCAACCTCGGCGAACTCGCGGGCGTCGGCGAAGGGAACGACGAAGCCGTATCTCATCCTGCGAAAATACGCCGGACCCCCGACAGCCCGGTGCCCGTGAGCCGTGCCTCAGGCCGTGACGACCTCGGGCTCCACGACGACCTCGGTGGTCAGCGAGTTGGCGATGTAGCACTGGTCGTGGGCCTCATGGGACATCTGCAACACCAGCGCCGGATCGGTCCCGGGCGCCACGGTCACGACCGGCCGCAGGACGATCCGCGTGATGCGCTCCGGGACGAGGTCGGCCGGCATCTCCCCGGACGCGTCGTCCGCATAGCCGAGGACGTCCACGCCGCCACGCGCAGCGACGGCGAGGAACGACAGCAGCTGGCACGACGACGCCGCGAGGACGAGCAGCTGCTCGGGGTTGGGCAGGTCGGGGTCACCACGAAAGTGCGGGTCGGCACTCAGGTCGAACCCCTCGGTCGCGGGTGGCGTCCAGGCCGTGTGGGCCCGCGGGTAGGCGCGATAGCCCCCTGCGGTGGACCCGCTCCACTCGACCCGCGCGGAGTACACGTGTCCGCGAAAGTCCTTGTCCGGCATACCGAAGCCCCTGCGAGTCCGCTGCGCGCCGTCTCAGTCCTCGCGGACGTCGACCTGCACGAACGGCGGCTTCACGACCGTGGCGGTCACCTCGCGGCCGCGGACGTCGATGACGACCTCGTCGCCCACGGCGACCGTCGGCGCGAGCAGGGCCAGGGCGATGCCGTTCTTGAGCGTGGGGCTGAACGTCCCCGACGTCACCTCGCCGACCACCTCGCCGTCGACCTTCACCTCGCAGTGCGCCCGGGGTATGCCGCGGCCGGTCGCGAGCAGGCCCCAGGCCACCCGCGCGGGGCCGGCAGCCTTCTCGGCGACGAGGGCCTCGCGACCCCAGAACGCCTCCTTCTTCCAGCCGACCGCCCAGCCGACGCGCGCCTGGACCGGCGAGATGGTCGGGGAGAGCTCGTTGCCGTGCAGGGCGTACCCCATCTCGGTGCGCAACGTGTCGCGGGCACCCAGGCCACAGGGCAGTCCGTCGTGCGGCGCCGCCGCCTCGATGAGCGCGTCCCACAGCTGCGCGGAGGCCTCCCACGCCGGCACCAGCTCGTAGCCACGCTCGCCGGTGTAGCCGGTGCGGCAGACGATGACGGGATGGCCGCTCCAGTCGGTCTCGACGAAGGACATGTACTCGTGTCCGGTGGGCAGCCCGAGCGCCTCGAGCACCTCGTCGCTCCTGGTGCCCTGGACCGCGATGACGCCGTACCCCTCGTGGAGGTTCTCCACCGTGAGACCCTCGGGGGCAGCCGCCGCGAGCAGCTCGACCACCGCGCCGGTGTTGGCGGCGTTCGGGATGAGGAAGACGTCGTCGTCACTGCGCAGGTAGGCGATGAGGTCGTCGACGACCCCGCCGGAGTCGTTGCAGCACAACGTGTACTGCGCCTTGCCCTCGTGGATGCGGCCCAGGTCGTTGGCCAGGCACGAGTTCACGAAGTCCTTGGCCCCGGGCCCGGACACGCGCGCCTTGCCGAGGTGCGAGACGTCGAAGATGCCGACCGAGGTGCGCACCGCGGTGTGCTCGCGGACGACCCCGCCACCGGGGTACTCGATGGGCATCTCCCAGCCACCGAAGTCGGCCATCTTGGCCCCGAGGGCCACATGCCGGTCGTGCAGGGGTGAGGTCTTCAGGGCTCCGTCGCTCATGCTCCGAACGCTACCGCCCTCGACCTGCACCTCACACGGCACGGCTATCCTGCGCACCAGCAGGTGCCACCAGCCCCGATACGAAGGATGAGTACGTGACGACCGTCAACGTCTCCGACCGCCCCGCCCACGACCTCAAGGCAGACGCCCTCGTCCTCGCCACGGTCGACTCCGACGGCAAGGCGGCCCTGGCCGCGGGCCACGGACTGCTGCGGCCCGCCGCCACGCACGTCGCCGCCCAGCTCGCGGCGTTGCACGCCACGGGTGCCGCCGACGAGGTGCTCACCATCGCGGCCGTGCCCGGCGTGGCCGCACCGCTCGTCGTCCTCACGGGCCTGGGCAAGGGCACCGCCCGGACGACGTCGTTCGACCACGAGGTGCTGCGGCGCGCTGCCGGCGCCGCCTCCAGGTCGCTCAAGAACGCGACCAAGGTCGTCGTCGCGCTGCCGACCACAGGTGCGGAGTCCGTCGCCGCCGTCGCCGAGGGCACTGCGCTCGGCGCCTACCGGTATGCCGGCGTGCGCGGCCCCGCGGCCAAGGCCACCAAGGGCATCACGACGGTCACCGTCGCCACCTCGGACGCCCGCGTCAAGGCCGTCAAGGCCGGCGCCACCCGCGCGGGTATCCTCGCTGATGCCAAGGCCTACGCCCGCGACCTGGTCAACACTCCCCCGAACCAGCTCTTCCCCCAGTCGTTCGCAGACTCCGTCAAGGCGCGCAACGCCGCCGCGACCGCCAAGGTCACCATCAAGGTGCTGGACGAGAAGGCCCTGGAGAAGGGCGGCTTCGGCGGCATCGTCGGCGTCGGCCAGGGCTCGGTCAACCCGCCGCGCATGGTCACCCTGACGTGGAACCCGCCGAGGGCCACGGCCTCGGTGGCCCTGGTCGGCAAGGGCATCACGTTCGACTCCGGTGGCCTCAACCTCAAGCCCGCCACGGGGATGCTCACGATGAAGTCCGACATGGCCGGAGCCGCCGCGGTCGCAGCCACGGTGTTCGCCGCTGCCCAGCTCGGGCTGCCCGTCAAGGTCACCGGCTACCTCTGCCTCGCCGAGAACATGCCCAGTGGCACCGCGCAGCGCCCCAGCGACGTCGTGACGATGCGGAACGGCACCACCGTCGAGATCCTCGACACCGATGCCGAGGGACGCATGGTCCTCGGTGACGGCATCTGCCTGGCCGGTGAGGCCAAGCCCGACGCCATCGTCGACATCGCGACCCTCACCGGGGCCCAGATGGTCGCCCTCGGTGGCCGCGTCGCGGGGATCATGGCCAACGACGACGCCTTCCGCGACCGGGTCGGCAGTGCAGCCGCCGCCGCCGGGGAGGCGGCGTGGGCGATGCCCCTGCCCAGCGACCTGCGCAGCCAGCTCGACTCCGGCGTGGCGGACCTCGCCCACAAGGGCGAGCGGTGGGGCGGGATGCTCACCGCTGGCCTCTTCCTCCAGGAGTTCGTCACCAAGGGCACGCCCTGGGCGCACGTCGACATCGCCGGGCCGTCGTACAACGAGGGGTCGGCGTGGGGCTACACCCCGAAGGGCGCCACCGGCTACGGCGTCGCCACCCTCCTCACCCTGGTCGAGGGCTACGCCGGCTGACACCCCACCCCTCCCGACCTCTGGCCACCGGTGTCGTATCGCAGGCCCGGATCGCCGCCCGGGTGAGCCACCCGTGGCCAGAAGTGCTCGAATGCCAGAGGGGCTCGTCCACATCGGACGGGCCCCTCTGGCGTTGGCCTGCCTGGCGGTTCCGCCGGCAGGCGCGGTTCAGCTGTCAGGCGCGGTCAGCCGCCGCTCTTGCGACGGAACATCTGCTGCGTCGCGGTCGTCGCCGCCGCCTGCGCGTGGTCGACCTTGCCGTGCTCGGTGTCGTCGGACACGTCGCGACCTGAGTGCGACTGCTTCTTGTCGAGGGCCTCGCGGAACTTGCGCTTCATCTCCTCGCTCGGTCCCTGTCCCCCCGGCTTCGGTTCCCCGGACTTCCGTGCGTCACCGGACTTGGCCATGGTGCCTCCCTGCTTCTCGGTGCTGAACGGGCCGGTTCCCGGCCCGCAGGTCTGTACCCACTCTGCCAGCCACGCGGCATACGGGTCACTGCTTCTTGCGCTGGCGCGAGTTCCACTCGCGCATCCGGTTGGGGTAGCCGGTCTGGAGCACGTCGTAGACGGGCACCTCGAGGCTGCGCGCGAGAGCGAAGGCCGCATCGCGCGACCCCGCGGCCCGACGGGTCCACTCGCCGTCGAAGGCGATGAGGATCACCGTCGTCGCGGTGACGTTGGTCGGCGGCTCGACATAGGCCTCGACACCCCGGCGGCTGGTGGCGAACTCGGTCAGGTGCTTGCGGACGGCCTGCTGGTCCACGGCCATGTTGGGCCCGTCGGAGGGTCCCCGGTCCGAGCGCTTGCCGCTCCGCTTCCACCACGCCATGGGGGCAACGATACGGGGATTGGCGCCGCGATCCGACGCCATTCGGGGCAGCGGAGCGCCGGGGCCCCCTGACCTGCGGGCCATCGGTCGACCTGCTTGCGCCTTGCTGTGCAATCAGTGACAAGATGCTCTGTGTCGATCCCGGACCGGCCACGACCTGACCGCGACCCGTGAGCGACGCGACAATCCGACGCACACGACGCAAGGGAGCGAGCATGCCGGCTGACGCCGAGGCCACTGAAGAGACCACGTACGACGTGGTGATCCTCGGAGGAGGAAGTGGCGGCTACGCCTGCGCGTTCCGGGCGGCCGAGCTCGGACTGCGGGTCGCTCTCGTGGAGAAGGGCAAGCTCGGCGGCACCTGCCTGCACGTCGGCTGCATCCCGACCAAGGCGCTGCTGCACGCCGCCGAGGTCGCCGACACCGCCCGCGAGGGTGAGCAGTTCGGGGTGAAGTCGACCTTCGAGTCCGTCGACATGTCGGGTGTCAACGCCTACAAGGACGGCGTCATCGCCCGTCTGTACAAGGGACTGCAGGGTCTGGCGAAGGCGCACAAGATCGAGCTGGTCGAGGGCGCCGGACGCCTGGTCGACCGCTCCACCGTCGAGGTCGACGGCCGCCAGATCCGCGGGCGCAACGTCGTGCTCGCCACCGGCTCCTACGCCAAGTCGCTGCCGGGGCTCGAGATCGGCGGACGCATCATGACCAGCGAGCAGGCGCTGACGCTCGACTTCGTCCCACCGCGGGTCGTGGTGCTCGGAGGTGGCGTCATCGGCGTCGAGTTCGCATCCGTGTTCAAGTCGTTCGGCTCCGAGGTGACCATCGTCGAGGCCCTGCCCCGACTCGTCGCCTCCGAGGACGAGGCCATCTCCAAGACCCTCGAGCGGTCCTTCCGCAAGCGCAAGATCGCGTTCAAGACGGGCGTGAAGTTTGCGGGGGCGACGCAGTCCGGCGACACCGTGTCGGTGTCGCTCGAGGACGGCAGCTCCCTCGAGGCGGACCTCCTGCTCGTGGCCGTCGGGCGCGGACCGGTCACCGAAGGGCTCGGCTACGCCGAGGCCAGCGTGACGCTGGACCGCGGCTTCGTCATCACCGACGAGCGGCTGCGCACCGGAGTCGACGGCGTGTATGCCGTGGGAGACATCGTGCCCGGCCTCCAGCTGGCGCACCGCGGGTTCGCCCAGGGCATCTTCGTCGCCGAGGAGATCGCCGGGTTGTCGCCGGCCGTGATCGACGAGGTCGGGATCCCACGCGTCACCTACTGCGACCCCGAGATCGCCTCGGTCGGGCTCACCGAGTCCCAGGCCGGCGAGAAGTACGCCGAGATCGAGACCTATGAGTACAACCTCGGGGGCAACGGCAAGTCCCAGATCCTGCAGACCCAGGGCTTCGTCAAGCTGGTCCGCGAGAAGGACGGCCCGGTGGTCGGCGTGCACATGATCGGCGCCCGCATGGGTGAGCAGATCGGTGAAGCGCAGCTGATCTACAACTGGGAAGCCCTACCCTCCGACGTGG
>NZ_JBFUEP010000018.1:0-71560 GCF_056403895.1 Pedococcus sp. P2_E5 | reverse complement strand
GCGCGGAGCTGGTCGTCACCCTGGTCGGGCCGGAGCAGCTGGCCGCGATGCCTGACGAGTCGACGCTGGCGCGGCTGTCGAAGGCTCTGGACCTGCCCTACCGGCAGCTGGTGGTGGCTGCCGGGGTCGCGTGCGGGCTGCCGAAGAACCAGGAGGGTGAGCCCACGTTCGTCCTGCGGTTCGTGACGAACCAGGAGCTGGTGAACGAGCTGCGTCGCCGGCTGGTGCGGGGTCGGAGCACCGGCGATGGCCGGCAGCGACGGCTGAGCCACCTCGCGCTGATGCAGACCGCGCTCGTGAGCGAAGCGAGCTGACTCCGCTGGACGCTCAGCGCGCACGAACACCCGTCTGAGCTGTACATTCAGGGGCAAAACCCCTGAAACGGTGGCAGGCGGACCGTTCCCGGGGCCCCCGGACGGAAGGGTGACGCGTGCTCGCACTGGACACGGCATGGCTTCGGACGCGGGTTCAGCTGGACCGCGAGGTGGTGACCCGCGAGTCCCTCGCCGGGGCGCTGGAACACCGACTGCACGGCCCTGAGGTCGACCAGGGGGAGCTCAGGCGGGGATGCGACTATGCCGCCGAGGTCGGGCTTGCCGCGGTCCTGTGTCGCCCGGAGGACGTGGCCACCGCCGCCCGCAGGCTCACTGGGACCGGCACGGCGCCGGTGACGGCTCTGGCCTTCCACGACAAGTCGTCGCAGCACCATGACCCCGTCGACCTCGCTGCAGAAGCCATGCAGCTGGTGTCCGTCGGCGCCGCAGAGGTCGCGTTGATCGTCGCCCCCGGGCGCGAGGACGAGTGCCTGCACCTGATCGCCGAGCAGGTCGATGCCGTCGTCGAGGCCGTGACGCCTCAGGCCGGCAAGGTCAGGGTGTTGATCGACACGACGAACGCCTCCAAGGAGCAGATGACGGCGTGCACAGCGCTCGTCGGTGCGGCGGGGGCGGTGCTCGTCCAAGGGGGGTCGTTCCGCGGCGACCGCGCCACCTTCTCCCAGATCGAGGCCATGCGTCACACGCTTCCCGCAGCGATCCTGCTCAAGTGGACGCAGCCGCTGAGGTCGGTCGAGATGATGCTGGTCTGCATGGCCCTGGGCGTCAACAGGTTCAACGGCGACGTCCCGACACTCCTGGCAGAGGCCAAGCGGAGCACCCAGCGCGCACCGCTCATGCTCCCGATCTACGGCGTGGACTTCTGACCCGTCGTGCTCGGTCATGCGACGAAGAATCCTCCGAAAAAGGACCATTGGGTGGGCCGCAAGGCCCAAATCACGGCTGCTATGCCGCACACTGGGTGCTGTCCACTACCACAACGCGTCTCCTAGCCGGCGGCGAAGTGCTCCCGGGAGGCACGTGTGATACGTCAGCGTCTGCATGCCCTGGCCACCTCGCGTGCCCTTCTGGTGATCGGCATCGTGGTCGCTGTGGGCGTCCCCGCGCTGACCCTTCCGCAGCTGCCTGAGATCAACCTCTGGCCTGCGCTCATCGGTCTGTTGCCCTGGGTGATCGGCAAGTACCTCCTCTGTGCCCTGCGCTGGCGTGCGCTCACGCCTGCTGGGTTCACGCGACGCTGGCACCTGCGGGCGTACGCCGAATCCGAGCTCCTGGGCCTGCTCACCCCCGGCCACGTGGGCGCTGACGCATGGCGCATCCACCGACTGACGCACGCAGGCATCCCCCGCGGCGACTCCATCACGAGCGTGGCAAGCGACCGGGTCGTCGGGGCCATCGGGCTCGCCGCCTTCGTCGTCCTGGCAGGGGCGGCGCTGCCGGTGCGCGCACTGGTGGTCGCCCTCGTCGTGCTCGTGGTGGCCGCTGGGGGCCTGCTCGCCCTTCAGCGGATCCGTCCCGGTCTGCTTCCGAGAGTCACCCTTCCCCGCCCGAAGGCGCTGGCCTACGGGTTGCTCCTGTCCGCGGCATACCAGCTCACCATCGCCGCGCTGCTGGTCGGCACCGTGACGGCAACCGGGCACAGCGTCTCGCCGCTGGTCCTGCTCGGGGCGTTCGGAGCCACCCAGGTCGCGGGAATCCTCCCCGGCCCCCAGGGGGCCAGCCCGCGAGACGGCGCCCTGGTCGTGGCGTTGGTGGCGCTCGGAATGCCCTGGATGGCGGCGACCGCAGCGGTGACCCTCAAGGCAGYCCTGGCCTGGCTTCCCGCTCTGGTCCTCGGGGGCGTGAGCCTCCTGCTCACCCGTCGGGCACGGAAGACGGCCGGCCTCGCCGTCCCAGCCTGAGTCACGGCGGCCTGGGTCCGCACGATCGCGACGCGCGCCCGATGCGGAGGGCCATGCAAGTGGGGGAGCCCCATGAGCGCAGAATGACTTACCCTCCAGAGCAGAGGAGGTCGTCGCCATGCCCACTCGGTCGAGACCTCAGGGCGCCTCGGGTCGTCGCAGGTGGGTGATGCTCCAGGTGTGCCTGGTGGGGTTGGGGGTTGTCACCTACTTCGGCGTGCGCGGCCTCACCGTCGACTCCGGTCAGCTCGCACGGGAGCACGCCGGCGATGTCGTCGCGTTCGAGAGGCAGTGGGGGGTGCAGGTCGAGGGCGCGTGGCAGGCGCCGGTGCGCAGGTGGCCGGCCCTGGCCACCCTCGCGAACTGGGTGTACATCTGGGGCCACTGGCCGGTCATCGTCGCCACGATGGTGTGGCTGGTCTGGCACCACCGAGAGACCTTCCAGCGGCTGCGTGACGCGATGCTCGTGTCCGGACTCCTGGGGATGGTGGTCTTCGTGACGTACCCCTTGGCCCCGCCGCGCCTGACCGACCTGGGCGTCATGGACACCGTGACCCAGCAGTCGTCCGCCTATCGCGTGCTCCAGCCCCCGATGTTCGTCAACCAGTACGCCGCCATGCCCAGTCTTCACGTCGGCTGGGATCTGCTCGTCGGCCTCGCGATCGTCGCCGCGGCCTCGAGCCCCGTGCTGCGCATGGTAGGCGCGGTGCTACCCGTCCTCATGGCGTACGCGGTGGTCGCGACGGGCAACCACTACCTCGTCGACGTCCCGGCCGGGATCGGGCTTGCCCTCATCGGGTATGCCGTGGCGCGCCTTCTCGCCCGCCGCCGCGGGCGGGCGCGGGGCCACCCCGACGCGGAGGAACGGTCTGTGCCCGTGGGCCGCCGGGGCGCCGGCATGGTGGCCGCCCCGCACCGATGACTCCGCTCGCCGTGGCCCACCGTGCCGGCAACTCGCTGGCGGGCCTTCACCAGGCGAACCTCCTCGGCGTGGACGTCGTCGAATGTGACGTCCACGAGTATCGGGGTCGGCTGGAGGTGCGCCACCTCAAGACGGCCGGCCCGTTGCCCTTTCTCTGGGACAGGTGGGAGCTCGCATCGGCCTCCGCACCCCGCCTCGGTCTGGACGAGCTCCTGGACGCAGGACGTCACGACGTGACGTTCATGCTCGACCTCAAGGGACGCCGAGCATCTGCGGCCCGGTCCGTCGCCGAGCTGATCCATGGGGGAGGGCACCGCCGCGACGTGCTGGTCTGCGGTCGTCACTGGCCGTCCGTCGACGCGGTGTCGGTCCTGCCGTATGTCCGTCCAGTGCTGTCGGCGCGCACGAAGGGCGAGCTGGCCCGGCTGCTGAGGCTCCTGGAGTCGGAGTCCGGGGCGCTGCCCGCAGGACTGTCGGTGCACCAGGACATGCTCGACGCCGAGACAGTCAGCCGACTTCGGAACCGGGTTGACCTGCTCATGACGTGGCCGGTCAAGGACGTCCCGACCCTGGATCGCATGATCGCCATCGGCGTCTCGGGGATCATCAGCGACTCGACCGAGGTGCTGACCGAGCTGATCGGGCGACGTTGACGGTGTCCGGAGGGGCAGCCTGCTCACAGGACAGAGAACGACCCCGACGACGGAGCGTGTCGGGGTCGTTCTTCGTTGGTGTCCGGAGGGGGACTTGAACCCCCACGCCCGTTAAGGGCACTAGCACCTCAAGCTAGCGCGTCTGCCATTCCGCCACCCGGACAAGGTGCTGAGCAGGCCCCTTGGGGAGCGCCTGCTGCGACCCGGAACGATAGCACGCAGCCCACCTCTTCTCCCAAACGGCCCAGCCCCCAACGGATCCCGCAGAACTGCCAGCCGCGCGGCATACCCAAGGCGCTTAGTCTGGACGGCATGAGCCAGGTCACCGAGTCCGCCACCACTCCCGTCGACGAGGTCGTGCGCCTGTGTCGTGACCTGATCCGGATCGACAGCACCAACTACGGCGACGGCAGCGGACCCG
The DNA here is from genome assembly GCF_056403895.1 of Pedococcus sp. P2_E5. Lineage (NCBI taxonomy): Bacteria > Bacillati > Actinomycetota > Actinomycetes > Micrococcales > Intrasporangiaceae > Pedococcus > Pedococcus sp. P2_E5. Next base: position 67,328 of record NZ_JBFUEP010000018.1, on the reverse strand, counting down.
GCGAGCGCGAGGCCGCCGAGTACGTCGTGGCCCAGCTGCGCGAGGTGGGCCTCGAGCCCACCGTCATCGAGAGCGACCCGGGACGCACCAGCGTCGTCGTCCGGATCGAGGGCGAGGACCGCGACCGCCCTGCCCTGTGCATCCACGGTCACCTGGACGTCGTCCCGGCCAACGCCGCCGACTGGCAGGTCGACCCGCTCGCGGCCGAGCTCAGGGACGGCTGCATCTGGGGTCGTGGCGCGGTCGACATGAAGGACATGGACGCCATGATCCTGGCCAACATCCGCGACCTGGCCCGCCGCGGCGCCAAACCGCCGCGCGACATCGTCTTCGCCTTCTTCGCCGACGAGGAGGCCGGCGGTGTGAAGGGAAGCCACTACGTGGTCGACCACCACCCGGAGCTCTTCGAGGGTGTGACGGAAGCGGTCTCGGAGGTCGGTGGCTACAGCGTCACGGTGCCGACGGCAGGCGGCGACACCCGGGCCTACCTGGTGCAGACGGCGGAGAAGGGCATCCTCTGGCTGCGCCTGACCGCCCACGGCCGTGCGGGGCACGGCTCGGTCCCCAACGACGAGAACGCCCTGGTGCGCCTGGCCGAAGCCATCACCCGCATCAACGAGCACAAGTGGCCCCGGGAGTACATCGCCTCGGTGCGCGAGCTCCTCGACGGCCTGTCCGCCCTGACCGGCACGTCCTACTCGGACGAGGACCTCGACGAGCTGCTCGACCACCTCGGGGGCGCTCAGGGGTTCGTGCGCGGGACGTTGCAGGACACGGCGAACTTCACCATGGCCGAGGCGGGGTACAAGCACAACGTCATCCCGCAGAGCGCCTGCGCCTCGCTCGACTGCCGGTTCCTGCCGGGTCACGACGACGACCTCCTCGACACCATTCGCGAGCTCGCGGGCGAGCACGTGGAGGTCGAGGTCGTCCACCGTGACATCGCGCTCGACGCCCCCTTCGAGGGCCCCCTCGTCGAGGCGATGAAGGCGGCTCTGCTCGCCGAGGACCCCGGCGCCGAGGTGCTGCCCTACTGCCTGTCCGGGGGCACCGACAACAAGGCGCTGAGCACGCTCGGCATCACCGGGTACGGCTTCGCCCCGCTGCAGCTGCCCGCAGACCTCGACTTCGCGCCGATGTTCCACGGCATCGACGAGAGGGTGCCGGTCTCGGCGCTCGAGTTCGGGACCAAGGTGCTCCAGCGCTTCATCGCAACCTGCTGACCTCCCACAAATCCCCCTCTGCGGCCGTATCCCGGCAGGCCAGGCCGTCGTTGAGCAGTCCGTAGCGGACACACTCGAAGGGCGGACGGTCATGGGGACTGGTCAACGGATCAGTGGCATTGCTCGGCTCGGGGCGGTCCTCGCCCTGACGGCGGGTGTCGGTGTCCTCGGGCAGAGCGGCGCCGGCGCAGCCACCGAGGTGGCACCTGCGCCTGTCGGCACGGTGGGCGACACCGCAGCCAGCCTGGTGCCGGCACCGCTGCCCTCCGACCCGACCCCGGTGACCGGGGTCGTCGGTACCGTCAAGGGCGCCCTGGAGAGTCCTTCGGGCACCGGATCCGGCACCGGTTCGCAGCCGAGCACGCAGCCGGGCACCGGGCCTGGGACGAGCTCGTCGGCACCGGACAGCAGCACCTCGGTGGCGCGCGTCGGCGCAGCCCCCGCGGCGGACGACGACACCGTCGTGGGGGCGGACGTCACCGTGCGCGACCTGCTGGGGGCCTGCGTGCGGCTCACCAGTGCGGGCGTGCCGGCCCGCACGACGATCGTCGTGCTCGACCAGGACCTCCTGGACCAGCTCAGGGCTGTCGGGCTGCCCGTCGACCGGCTGCTCGTGCCGTGCCCGGCCGGAGCGGCTGTCGGCACATCCGGGACATCCAGTGGCGGCACCACCAGCGCAGCAGCCACCACGGCGAACCCGACCGGAAACGGCGCGGGGGCTGGGACCTCTGGGTTGCTCGCTTTCACGGGCACCGACCTCGCGCCCACGCTGCTGCTGGCCGGGGGGTTGATCGCCCTCGGGATCGCCTTCCTCCGCAAGGCCCACGGCCTTGTCGACGACCGCGCGCCGGGCACCCAGAACGCCTGACCGACAGGTCGTCCCCGACTGTCTGCGGGCCTTGTCAGAGTGGGCGAGGTGCCCGGATGATCTTGCGCCGCAACCAACTCCGTTGCAGACCACCCAGGTAGATCCGGGTGCGGTGCAGCTCCCAGTGGCCGTACTCGGCGTGCTCGGTCAACGTCCGACGAATGTCGGATCGCGAATCTGTTCGGGTGAAGCTCACCACGCGGTACTCGTACTCAACCATCGTGCGCCATTTTGCCGCAGAACCCGATACCGTCGAGCCATGACCGCAGACCCGCGTGGCGCGCTGGCCAACCTCATGACTGCTTTCGAGCGGCACCTCGAGGCATCGGCCTCCAAGCGGGGCGAGGAAGACCCGACGGTCATCGCGGCCTACGACGACCTGGCCGACGCGTTCGCGTCCTACGACGACGCCCTCCTGCAGGCGTACGGCGAGATGACGCCGCTCGACATCTACGACGGCGACGATGACGACGACGACGACGACGAGGACGAGGACGACGAGGACGACGAGGACGACGACTCGGACGACGACTCGGATGACGAGGAGCTCGACGACCACCCCGACGAGGATGGCGACGGCGGCGTCTACTCAGGTCTGGACGACGCGGACTACGACGAGTCCTGACCCCTGCGGCTCAGGCTGAGATCTCGTCCAACGCGGCGACCAGCTCGTCGGGGAGCTCGAGGGACTCGCTGGCGAGCGAGGTGCGCAGCTGCGCCGTGGTCCGGGCGCCGACGACGGGGCTGACCACGCCCGGCCGGTCACGCACCCAGGCGAGGGCGATCTCGGTGAGGCTGACCTCCAGCCCCTTGGCTGCGATGGCCAGCGCCTCGACGATGCCGGTGCTGCGGTCGTCGAGATAGCGCGCGGTGAACCGGGGGAAGTCACGCGAGGCCGCACGGGAGTCCGCGGGCACCCCGTTTCGGTACTTGCCGGTCAGCACACCCCGGCCCAGCGGGGACCAGGGGAGCAGCCCGAACCCCAGCGCCTGGGCGGCGGCCAGGAGGTCGGGCTCGGCGCTGCGGTTGGCCAGGGAGTACTCGACCTCGTTGGCCACCAACGGGACTCGTGCCTGCTCGAGCAGCGACATCGCCCGGGCCACCTGCCACCCACTGAAGTTCGACACTCCGACGTAGCGCGCCCGGCCGGTGTTGACCGCCCATTCCAGCGCCGACAACGTCTCGGTCAGCGGTGCCTCGTCCGACCACGTGTGGACCAGCCAGAGGTCGACGTGGTCGGTCCCGAGCCGTTCGAGCGAGGTGTCCAGCTGGCTGAGCAGGCTGTGCCTTGAGGTGTCGACGACGCGGTTCCCGGAACGGCGGGAGATGCCGGACTTGGTGCAGATGACCAGGTCCTCCCGCTGGACGTCGTCATCGATGAGGCGGCCGATGATTTCCTCCGAGGCGCCGTCGGAGTAACCGTGTGCCGTGTCGACGAGATTTCCCCCGGCGTCGAGGAAGGTGCGAAGCTGCTCGCGGGCGCCTTCCTCGTCGGTGGTCCGGCCCCAGGTCATGGTTCCGAGGGCAAGGCGGGACACCGAGAGTCCGGAGGAGCCCATTCGTCGCTGGCGCATGGTCCCGTACGGTAGTCGGCCGCCGTCCGGCTGACGTGCCGCACTCGCCGCTAACCTCGCTCCCATGGAACTCGGTGTGAACCTCGGCTACTTCGGCATGGGCGTCGACCAGGACAACGTGGCGGTCGCGCAGGAGGCCGACCGCCTCGGGTATGCCGTGGCGTGGGCTGCCGAGGCGTACGGCTCGGACGTCCCCACGGTGCTGTCGTGGATCGGTGCCCTCACGGAGCGGATCGACCTCGGCGCGGCGGTGATGCAGATCCCGGCCCGGACCCCGGCCATGACGGCGATGACCGCGGCCACGCTCGACACCCTGTCCAAGGGCCGCTTCCGCCTGGGTCTGGGTGTCAGTGGTCCGCAGGTGAGCGAGGGGTGGCACGGGGTTCCGTTCGCGGCGCCACTCGGGCGCACGCGCGAGTACGTCGACATCGTCCGGATGGCGCTGCGACGGGAGAGCCTGGCGTATGCCGGGAAGCACTTCACGCTCCCGGTCGCCGACGGCCCCGGCAAGGCCCTCAAGCTGACCATCCACCCGCCGCGTCCCGATCTTCCGATCTACCTCGCGGCCGTGGGACCGAAGAACCTCGAGCTCGCGGGGGAGGTGGCCGACGGGTGGCACGCGATCTTCTTCAGCCCCGAGCACTCCGGCGACCTGGTGCAGTCCGTGATGACCGGCCGCAGGCGCGCCGGCCGGGGGACCGACGACAACCCGCTCGAGGGTTTCGACATCGCTCCGTCGGTACCCGTCGTGATCTCCGACGACGTCGAGGCGGCAGCCGACGCGATCCGCCCCTACGCCGCTCTCTACATCGGTGGGATGGGTTCGCGGGAGCAGAACTTCTACAACCAGCTGGCAGTGCGAATGGGGTTCGAGGAGGCTGCGGCACGGGTGCAGGACCTCTTCCTGGCCAAGCAGCACCGCGATGCCGCAGCCGCGGTGCCCTTCGAGTTCATCGACGCCACCGCCCTCATCGGCTCGCGCGACCGCATCCGTGACCGGCTGTCCCGCTACTCGGACGTGGGGGTCGGCTCGCTCTCGATCGCACCCTTCGCGGGAGGGCTGGAGGACCGGCTGCATGTCGTGCGAACCATGGCCGAGCTGATGGGGGAGACTGGCCTCTGACCTCGGCGCCGCACCGCCTCCCGAGGCCTGACCGCCTCCCTAGCGCGAAAGCAGACCGTTGACCCTGAGCTATCTCGACGCCCTCATCCTCGGCATCGTGGAGGGGCTGACCGAGTTCCTCCCGGTCTCCTCCACGGGACACCTGACGATCACCGAGAAGCTCCTCGGCCTGACGGTCGACGACCCGGGTGTGACCGCCTACACGGCAGTGATCCAGCTCGGGGCGATCGTCGCCACACTGCTGTACTTCGGCAAGGACATCGTCCGGCTGCTCGTGGCGTGGTTCTCCGGCCTGGTGAGCGCACCGGCCAGGGCCCACCACGACTACCAGCTGGCCTGGGCCGTCATCGTGGGGTCGATCCCCGTGGGCATCGTCGGCTTCGGGGCCAAGGACCTGATCAGTGGCGACCTGCGCAGCCTCTGGGTGGTCGCGGTCGCGCTCATCGTCTGGAGTGCCGTGATGTGGCTGGCCGAGAGCCGCCACACGATGCTCACCCACCAGGGGGTCGAGCGCGGGGAGGGACAGGTCACCCTCATGGACGGCGTGGTCATCGGCCTGGTGCAGTGCGCTTCCCTGGTCCCCGGCGTGTCCCGGTCGGGTGCGACGATCTCCGCGGGACTGTTCCGCGGACTCGACCGGCTGACGGCGACCCGCCTGTCGTTCTTCATGGCGATCCCTGCCTTGACCGCCGCGGGCATCTTCGAGCTGCTCAGCGAGACCGACCACCTCCGGCTGCTGGGCATCGGCCCGATCATCCTCGGCGTCGTGGTGTCCTTCGTCGTCGCCTATGCCTCGATCGCCTGGCTGCTGAAGTTCGTCAGCAGCAACAAGATCACGGCGTTCGTCTGGTACCGCATCGCCCTGGGCCTGGTCCTCCTCGTCGTCCTCGCGGCGGGCTGGATGACCGCCACCTGAGGCGAGGGATCACAGCCAGCCCGACTTGCGGAACGCCCGGTACAGCCCCACGCAGGCCGTCGCCATCACGGCCAGGACGATGAAGTAGCCGTACTGCCAGCGCAGCTCGGGCATGTTGTCGAAGTTCATGCCGTAGACGCCGGCGATCATCGTGGGGACGGCAGCGATGGCGACCCAGGCGGAGATCTTCCGCATGTCGCTGTTCTGCTGCACGCTGATCTGTGCGAGGTGGGCGTTGAGGATGTCGGTGAGCAGCCGGTCGTACGACTCGACATGGTCGATCACGCGCAGCAGGTGGTCCGCGACGTCGCGGAACAGCAGCCTGACCTCCTTGTGGGGCAACGGTGACCGCGACCCGTCGTGCAGCATCCGCAGTGGCGCGGCGAGGGGGACCGCCGCGCGCCGGAACTCCAGCACCTCGCGCTTGAGCTGGTAGATCGTCGTCGAGCTCGCCGACCTGGACCCGGAGAAGACGGCGGCCTCGATCTCCTCGAGGTCCTTCTGCAGCTCCGCATCGATGGAGACGTAGTTGTCGATGATGCTGTCCATCACCGCATGGACCACGGCGATCTCACCGTGACGCAGCGTCTCGGTGTTGGCCTCGAGTCCCTGCCGCACTCCCGCCAGCGGGTTCGCCTCGCCCCGCCTCACGGTCACCACGAACCTGTCGCCGACGAAGAGCATCACCTCACCGGTCTCGATGTCTGAGGTCTCCTCGATGTAGCGCAACGTCTTCATCACCACGAAGATCGTGTTGTCGTAGAGCTCCACCTTGGGTCGCTGGTTGCCCTTGACCGCGTCCTCCACGGCCAGCGGGTGCAGCTTGAGCTCGTCGTTGACGAGGTCGAACTCCGCGTCGGTGGGGTTCTTGAGCCCGATCCAGAGGAAGGCGTGGGGGTCGTCCCCACCGCGCAGCTCGTCCAAGGCGTCACTGAGGTCGCCGCACGGCAGCCGTTGGCCCTGGCGGTAGATGGCTTGGTCGACGATCACGGCCCTACTTCACCACGTCCGGGACGGGTGGGCGAGCAACCCGCCCGTCAAGGTGGACACCGCGCCGTAGAGTGCGCAGGTGCCCACCGTCCTGCTGGTCCGTCACGGCCACTCCAGCGCCAACGGTGAGGGCATCCTCGCCGGCCGGCTGCCCGGCATACACCTCACCGACCGCGGTCGTGAGCAGGCCGACACCCTCGCGGAACGGTTCCGCGGCCTGCCCGTCGCGCGGGTGGTGAGCAGTCCGCTGGAACGCTGCCTCGAGACCGCGGCACCGCTTGCCGCGGCGGTCGGTGTCGAGGTCACCGTGGACGACGACCTCCAGGAGTGCGGCTACGGGGCGTGGACCGGGCGACCCCTTGGAGAGCTGGCGAAGGAGCCGTTGTGGGCAACCGTCCAGGATGCTCCCGAGACGGCCCAGTTCCCCGACGACGACCGGTATGCCGGCGAGAGCCTTCGCGCCATGAGTGACCGCGTCGTGGCGGCCGTGAGGCGCCACGACACGGAGGTGGGCGAGGTGTCGGGCGACTCCGGACTGTGGGTGGCCGTGACCCACGGTGACCTGCTCAAGGCGGTCCTGGCCGACGCGACCGGGTCCGGTCTCGCCCGCTTCCAGAGCTACACCGCTGATCCCGCCTCGGTCTCGGCCGTGCGGTACGGCGGTCGGCACACCTTCTTGCTGACGGCCAACGACGTGACCCCCGACCTGACCCGGTTCCAGCCGACTCCGGAGGCTCCGGCCACGGGCGACGCGCCGGTCGGCGGGGGAGCCGGTTAGAGTTTTGGCATGGGGCTCGTCGAGTTTGATCCACCGGACCGGTTCGTCGCCGGCACCGTCGGCCCGCCGGGGCAACGCACCTTCTTCCTCCAGGCCAGCGAGGGACGCCGGCTGACCAGTGTGTCACTGGAGAAGCAGCAGGTGTCCGTCCTCGCCGACCGCATCAACGACCTGCTCGACAGCTACGCCGCGGGTGAGGGGGGCGACCATGCAGCAGCCGAGGTGGTCGACAACGCACCGCTTGACACCCCGATCGAGGACGAGTTCCGTGTCACCGCGCTGAGCCTGGCCTGGGATGACGCGCGGCACGTGGTGGTCATCGAGTGCCTCGACCGTGACCCGGACGACCCGGAGGCCGGCGTCGACCCGGAGATCCTGACCGAGGAGCCTCGACAGGTGCGAGTGGTGCTCTCCCCGTCCAGGGCTCGGGCCTTCGCGCGTCGGGCCCAGTCGGTCGTCTCCGCCGGGCGCCCGCCCTGCCCGTTCTGTGGTGGCCCGCTCGAGCCAGAGGGGCACATCTGCCCCCGCGCGAACGGCTACAAGCGCTGACCCAGCCAGCAGGCGGCTCGTCGGTCACCCTCGACCTCCTGGCGCGCGCAGACCTGGTGGTGCTCGGGGCGTTGGCCGACGCCTCCAACCTGGCCCTGCTCGTCCGACTCGAGGACGATGAGGGACCGCTGGCCATCTACAAACCCATCGCGGGCGAGCGCCCCCTGTGGGACTTCCCCGACGGGTCGCTGGCGGCCCGCGAGGTGGCCGCCCACCTGATCAGCGCCGCGGGTGGGTGGGCCGTGGTGCCCGAGACGGTGCTGCGCGACGGGCCCCGTGGTCCCGGATCGGTGCAGCGGTGGGTCGGCGACCCCCAGACCCAGCCGGAGTACGTCGTCGACGTCGTGGCGCCGCATGCCGTTCCGGAGGGATGGCTGGCCGTCCTCCGCGGCGAGGACGAGCGCGGGAGACCGGTCGTGGTCGTGCACGAGGACAGCGCGGACGTCCGGGGGGTCGCGGCCTTCGACGCGGTGATCAACAACTCCGACCGCAAGGGTTCGCACCTCGTCCGTGAGGGCGAGAGTCTCCGCGGGTTCGACCACGGCGTGAGCCTGCACCAGGACGACAAGCTGCGGACGGTGCTGTGGGGATTCGCGGGTCAGCCGCTGTCCTCACCGGACCTGTCCCGGATCACCACCGTTCGAGACTCCCTGCGGGACGCGACCTCCTCACTGCACCGCGCTCTCTCAGGACTGCTGACCCCGGCCGAGGTTGCCGCCCTGGAGGCCCGCTGCGCGGGCCTGCTCGCCCACGCGGCATACCCAGTGCCCTCCGGTGAGTGGCCGGCCATCCCGTGGCCGCCGCTGTGAGGGGCACCCGTAGGCTTCCGCTGTGATCTCCTGGCCCACGCCCTTCCTCCCCGCCGTGCCCGGCACCGGCCACCCCGTGCAGGTCTTCGACTCCGCGACCGGGGCGGTCCGCGCCATCACGCCCGGGCCGACCGCGCGGATGTACGTCTGCGGGATCACCCCCTACGACGCCACGCACATGGGGCACGCCGCCACCTACGTGACGTTCGACATCCTCGGCCGGGCACTGCGTGACGCGGGGCATTCCGTCGAGTACGTGCAGAACATCACCGACGTGGACGACCCGCTCCTCGAGCGAGCGACGCGCGACGGGATCAAGTGGGAAGACCTTGCCGCACAAGAGATCTCGCTCTTCCGCGAGGACATGACCGCGCTGGCTGTCATTCCTCCCGACCACTACGTCGGCGTCGTCGAGAGCATCGAACCCGTGGGCGCGGCCGTCCGCGCACTGCTCGAGCGGGGTGCGGCCTACTCGGTCGACACCCCGGAGTCCGACGGAGACGACCTCTACCTCGACATCTCGACGGACGCAGGCTTCGGCGCCGTGTCCAACTGGAGCCGCGAGGAGATGCTCGCGGTCTTCGCCGACCGAGGCGGGGATCCCGATCGCACGGGCAAGCGCGACCAGCTCGACCCACTGCTGTGGCGGGCGGCCCGCGAGGGCGAACCGTCCTGGACGGTAGCCGGCCTGCCCGATGGGCGGCCCGGCTGGCACATCGAGTGCACCGCGATCGCCCTCGACCACCTGGGCATGGCCTTCGACGTCCAAGGTGGTGGTACGGACCTGATCTTCCCGCACCACGAGATGAGCGCGACCCAGGCCGTGGTGCTGACCGACCAGCGGCCCTTCGCGCGGACCTACTCCCACCAGGCGATGGTGGGTCTGGACGGCCAGAAGATGAGCAAGTCCAAGGGCAACCTCGTCCTCGTCTCCAAGCTGCGCGCCGACGGCGTCGACCCGATGGCCATCCGCCTGGCGCTGCTCGCCCAGCACTACCGCACGGAGTGGTCGTGGACCGATGCCGTGCTCGACGCTGCGCAGGAACGGTTGGAGACGTGGCGCGCGGCCCTGTCGGTCAACAGCGCACCCGACTCCGCCGATGCCGTCGAGGCCATCCGCGCGCGCGTGGCCGAGGACCTCGACACCCCTGGCGCGCTGGCTGCCGTGGACGCGTGGGCCAGGCAGACGCTGACCCGCGGCGGGACCAACAGCTCGGCGGCGGGGGTGCTCGCCCGAGCCCTGGACGCCATCCTCGGAATCCGGGTCTGAGRGCGCTCGACCGCGCCCGCTTCAGGCCGTCGCAGCAGTTGCGGCGGCCGCGAGGAGCTGGGCGAGCTCCTTCGGCCTGGTGAGCATGGGCCAGTGACCCGAGTCGATGTCGACCAGGTCGAGGTGCCTGGCCCTGGCGAGCTCGGGGAGCTCACCCTCGTCGATCCACGCCCGGGCCTGCGCCGGGTCGAACTCGGGGCACACCAGCACGACCGGGACGTCGAACCGCCGCTCGTCCGTCAGGTGCACCACGCCCTTGCTCACCCCCTCTGGGACCGCGATCGAGGCAGCCTCGAAGGTGCGCCGGGACACCTCATCGAGGTCGGCCGAGTCTGCTCCCTCGAAGGGCCCCCAGCCGGGGAACGGCATGACGCCGTCCGTGGTCTCGAAGAAGTCGGCGTAGACGTCACCGTCGGCGGACGGGAATCCGCCGATGAGGGCGATCCCGGCCACCGTGTCCGGCCGGGCGTCAGCCGCCAGCCACGCGAGGGTGCAGGCGGCGGAGTGGCCAACGACCAGGGGTGGCTCGGCGGCGAGGTCCACAGCGCTGAGCACCGCTGCCACCTGGTCGTCCAGGGTGGCCGACGCGGCACCGTCACCCTGACCGGGGAGGGTGAGCGGCAGGGGGCGGTGGCCGAGGGCCTCGAGCTCTGGGACCACATCGTCCCAGGCGGATCCGTCGAGCCACAGTCCGGCGATCAGCAGGATGTCCATGGTCAGGAGGCTAGATCCAGTTCCGGACGATGCGCGTCCGGTTCAGCGATCCACCGGGTGCCTCGGCCCGAGTCGCCGGTCGACGGCCTCAGGCCGGCCCTTCCTGGCCGCGGCGACGCAGGTAGCGCTCGAACTCGCGGGCGATCGCGTCCCCGCTCGCCTCGGGCAGGTCGGCGGTGTCCTGGGCCTCTTCGAGGGACTGGACGTACTCGGCGACCTCCTCGTCGGTGTCGGCGAGCTCGTTGATGCCGCGTTCCCACGCCTTGGCACCGTCGGCCAGGTCGCCGTGCGGGATGGACGCGTCGAGCAGCTCCTCGAGTCGCGAGATCAGCGCGAGGGTGGCCTTCGGCGAGGGGGAGTGCCCGGCGTAGTGCGGAACCGCGGCCCAGCACGAGAGCGACTGCATCCCGGACTGGGTGGCGGCGTCGGCCAGCACCCCGACGATGCCGGTCGGCCCCTCGTAGCGGCTCGGCTCGAGATCGAAGCGGTGGATCACGTCGTCGTCGTCGGAGGTCGCGGTCACCGGGATCGGGCGGGTGTGGGCCACGTCCGCCATGAGCGCGCCGAGCGTGAACACGGTGCTCGCGCCCACCTCCTGGGCGAACTCCATGAGCTCGATGGTGAAGGCCCGCCAGCGGAAGGAGGGCTCGATGCCCTGGATCAGGATCACGTCGCGGTCCAGCCCGGCCGAGCGTGCGACGAGGATCCGGGTGGTCCGCCAGTGGATCCGTCGGCGGCCGTCCTCGAGGACAACCCTGGGCCGGTTGACCTGGAAGTCGTAGTACTCCTCGGGGTCCAGCGCTGCGATGGCCTCGGCGTCCCACACGTCGACGAGGTGGTCGACGGCCGCGGTCGCAGCCTCGCCCGCGTCGTTCCAGCCCTCGAACGCGGCAATCACGACGGGGTTGTTGAGCTCGGGGACGTCTTCGAGTTCGATCACCACCGCTCCTTCCTTGAAAACACACAGCCTCTGCTGCCGGTGCTCGGTCCAGGTCCAGCCTACGGTCCGTGGTCCAGAGCCCTCTGCACGGCTGCGTATAGTCGGGCGCGCCGCCATCCCCGCACCACGAAGGCCACCCGCAATGCCGCCTCCCGCGTCCGCTCCGTCCGAGGACTCGTCGCCCGTCGGTACCGGTCTCCCGGCCGCGGTCTTCTGGGACATGGACGGCACGCTCGTCGACACCGAGCCCTACTGGATCAACGCCGAACACGCGATCGTCGAGGAGGCCGGCGGGATCTGGAGCGACGAGTACGCCCACCAGCTCGTCGGCAACGACCTCATGGTGTCCGCAGAGTTCATCCGGGACAACAGCCCTGTCTCGCTGGAACCCGTCGAGATCATCGAGGAGCTGCTCACGCGCGTCATCGCCCAGGTCAGCGAGCACGTTCCGTGGCGGCCCGGGGCCGTGGAGCTGTTGACCAGCCTGAGGGAGGCCGGGGTGCCCAATGCCCTGGTGACCATGTCCTGGCGGTCGCTCGCCGACGCGGTCGTGACCGCGCTGCCCGAGGGGACCTTCGCCGCGGTGGTCACCGGTGACGAGGTGGAGCACGGCAAGCCGCACCCCGAGCCCTACCTCGCCGCGGCCCGAGCGCTCGGCGTGGCAGTCGGCGACTGCGTCGCCATCGAGGACTCTCCCACCGGGGTGCGCTCAGCGGTTGCCGCGGGAGTGCCGACCCTCGCCGTGCCACACGTCGTCGCGGTGCCGTCCATCGTCGGTGCGGTACAGGTGCCGAGCCTGCGCGGGCTCGGGCCGCGCGACCTTCGAAGCCTATTTGTTGGAGGGCGCAGTGTTGGAGGGCGCAGTGTTGGAGGGCGCAGGGACGGAGCGCGCCAGTAGCTCTGCGCAGCCGGCTCACTCGTCGATCGGGGTCACCTGGCCGGAGACGGCGGGGTTGAGGGCGATCTGGGTGGCGTTCTCGGGCAACGGCGGGGGAGTGCCACCCCAGGCGGGGCAGAACTCGCGGTAGTCGCACCAGTCGCACAGCCGGGAGGTCTTGGGCCGCCAGTCACCGGTGGTGGCGGCATGCTCGATGGCCGTCCACACGGCCTTGAGGTTGCGCTCGAGGCTGAGCAGGTCGTGCTCGTCGGGGGCGTAGCGGACGACCTCACCGTTGCCGAGGTATACCAGCTGGAGCAGGCGGGGGATCTCGCCTCGCAAGCGCCAGAGGACCAGCGCGTAGAACTTCATCTGGAACAACGCCTTGCCCTCGAACAGCTCGCTCGGCGACCGACCCGTCTTGTAGTCCACGACGCGCATGGCGCCGTCCGGGGCCACATCGAGGCGGTCGACGTAGCCTCGCAGCACCAGGCCGTCGACATCGGTCTCGACGTAGAGCTCGCGCTCGGCGGGCTCGAGCCGAGTCGGGTCCTCCAGGGTGAACCAGGTCTCGATGAGTGCCTGCGCGTCACCGAACCAGCCCGCTTCGGTGAGCTTGTCGTCGGCGAGGATCATCTCGGCGAGCTCGGGCTCCTGCTCGACGAGGGCCGCCCACTGGGGGCCCAGCAGGGCCTGCGCGGCCTGCGGTGTGCGCTCCTGCGCGGGCAGGTCGAACAACCGCTCCAGGACGGCGTGCACCAGCGTGCCCCGTGCCGCTGCCGGGCTCGGCGGGGACGGCAGCTTGTCGATGGTGCGGAACCGGTAGAGCAGCGGACACTGCTTGAAGTCCGATGCTCGGCTCGGTGACAGGGCTGGAACCATGGACCACACGGTATGCCGCGCCGCTGACAGCGGTGCCGCGGCGCACCGGCAATGCAGCCCGGCATACCGCTCGAAGCCAGGTTGGAGCTCGTCGGGAGCGGGACAGTGGCGTGGGAGTCAGCGGTCGCTCACCATGACCCAGCCGGCCTGGACGGCAGCCCGGGCACAGGTCGGCGTCACACCACCCTTGGCCTCGACGCTCTGTGCCGCCACCACCCTCACGTCCCGTAGGACGGTGCGTGGGCGTCCGGAGGTGGTGCAACCGGTGGTGGGGGACTGCGAGCTGGTCAGGGTGACGGTGCCGTCGGACGAGACCGTGACGGTGCCGGAGTCGCGAGGGCTCCTGGCCAGGTTGCCCCGGTCGTCCAGCGCGTAGGTGGCTCGGCCGGCGTCGATCGCGAGGAGCATGCCGGTGCCGGGCATGATCCACACCCCACCCACCTGCGCGACGCGACGGACGGGGGTGGAACCCGCCATCGAGAACATCGGGATCTCCGTCCCCGCGCGGCTGGCCGGAGATAGTCGCACGAGAGACACCGGGGGTGCGGTGTTGCCGCAGAACTCCAGGACGTTGGCGGTGAGCGTGCCCTCCCGGTACTTCGTCAGGCGGAAGGAGAAGTCGCACCCCTCGGCGTCGCGTACCCCGAGCTTGTTGCCCTTGAGGGTGTAGTAGAAGGGGGTCTCGAGGGTGTCCGCGTTGTTGCTGTGCCCGCCTGACCCATCCGCGTAGAACGTCCAGAGCCCCATTCCCGTCCAGAGGCCGACCATCTCCTCGGGCGCGATGACCGAGGGGGTCACCGCCGGCACGGGAGGGGGCCTGCGGTCCGTGCCGCGGTCGGAGACCGCCCAGTAGGCCGTCCCTCCGCCCAGGAGGAGGACCACGGCGGCGGCCGCCGCCGCCATGCGCTGCCCGCGCCGACGGCGCGACGCACTGGCCGAGCGCTCCGTGAAGTCAGTGAACGCAGCGTCCACGTCCACCCCTGCCGGGAAGGCGTCATCGGCGAGGCGCTCGAGTGCGCGTTCGAGGTCACGGTCCTGCAGCGTCATCTGCCGGCTCCCATCACTGCCTGAAGGGCGGCTCGCGCCCGGTGGGTGTGCTGTTTGACGCTGCCCACGCTCATGTCCAGCTCGGCGGAGGTCTCGGCCTCGGTGAGTCCCAGCAGGAACCGGCACACGATGACTTCGCGCTGACGGCGCGGGAGGTCCCGAATGGCTCTGCCGAGGCGGTACGTCTCGTCGAGCCCGACGGCCGTGTCCTCCGAACTGGGCACCTGCTCCGGCGATCCTAGATCGCTCAACGCCCTCCTTCCTCGCATGAGCCAACGCTGCCTCGACCGGCACTGGTTGAACACCACGGACCGGACATAGGTCAGCAGTGCGCCCCGGTCTCGCAGTGTTCCCCAGTGCACGTGGAGCGCGACGAAGGCCTCCTGGGCGACGTCCTCCGCGGCGGCGCGGTCGCCAAGCAGGCAGTAGGCGAGGCGCACCATGCTGCCGAAGTGCTCGCGGAACAAGGCCTCGACCACGGCGTCCTTGTCACGTGACGTGGGCGTCGCGAAGGCGATTACGACCGCTGACTCCTCGCCACCGTTCACTCCGGCCTCCCGGCACCAGTCTCCTGCGGTGTAGTCGCCGTAGCACGCCCGAGGTTGACACCGATCCAGGGGTTTCTTGAGCGCTGGACAACGGCCGAAGGCGGCAGCGGTGTTGAGCCGGGCCAAACCAAGCCGTCCGAGAATGTTCCAGGCGCCGTCGTCAACCTTTGGCCCGCATCGACGACTACTCCTCATGAACCCAAACACCGCCCAGCACAACCACATTCGTCGCTCGGCGCTCACCGCAACAGCTTTGGTGGCAGCGCTTACTGTCTACCTTTCCTCTACTGCCGCAGCACGACAGGACCCAGGGCCCAGCGCCACCACGATGTCCTGGGAGTCCACCCCGTTCCGGTGTCCGGTGGAACGCGTTGGGTCGCAGGTCGTTCGCTGTGACAACCTCTCAGGTGCAGGCGTGTCGGCCCCGCTCGGCATTCCGCAGCAGCGCTGAGAGCCGGGCAGGTCAGTCCTCGGGCAGGTAGCCGAGGTTGGGCGAGAGCCAGCGCTCTGCCTCGGCGAGGGTCCAGCCCTTGCGCTTGGCGTAGTCCTCGACCTGGTCGCGGCCGAGGCGACCCACGACGAAGTACTGCGACTGCGGGTGCGAGAAGTACCAGCCGGACACCGACGCACCCGGCCACATCGCCATCGACTCGGTGAGCTCCATGCCGGTGTTCTCCTCGACCTGGAGCAGGTCCCAGAGCAGGGCCTTCTCGGTGTGGTCCGGACAGGCGGGGTAGCCGGGAGCCGGTCGGATGCCGACGTACTTCTCGGCGATGAGGTCGGGGTTCTTGAGGTGCTCGTCCGGTGCGTAGCCCCAGAAGTCGTGGCGGACGCGCTCGTGCATCCGCTCGGCGAAGGCCTCTGCCAGACGGTCGGCGAGCGCCTCGAGCAGGATCGCGTTGTAGTCGTCCATCGCGGCCTTGAAATCGTTGACCAAGTCGTGCGAACCGAGCCCGGCCGTGACGGCGAACGCCCCGACGTGGTCGGACAGCCCGGTGTCCCGTGGCGCGACGAAGTCGGACATGGCGCGGTTGGGGATGCCCTCGCGGTGCTGCCCCTGCTGCCGCAGGGTGTGGAGCGTCGTGGCCACCGTGTCGCGGGACTCGTCGGTGTAGACCTCGATGTCGTCACCGACGGAGTTGGCGGGGAACAGGCCGATCACGCCACTGGCGGTCAACCACTTCTGGTCGACGATGTCATCGAGCATCCGCTGCGCGTCCTGGTAGAGCTTGGTCGCTGCCTCACCGGTCGAGGGGTTGTTCAGGATGTCGGGGAAGCGGCCCTTCATCTCCCAGGCGAGGAAGAACGGCTGCCAGTCGATGTAGTCGCGCAGCTCGGCGATGGGGTAGTCGCGGAAGGTCCGCACGAACTGGGTGACGGTGCGGTTGCGGGTGCCGGACTGACGGCGCAG
The DNA here is from genome assembly GCF_056403895.1 of Pedococcus sp. P2_E5. Classification (NCBI taxonomy): domain Bacteria; kingdom Bacillati; phylum Actinomycetota; class Actinomycetes; order Micrococcales; family Intrasporangiaceae; genus Pedococcus; species Pedococcus sp. P2_E5. The sequence goes on along the minus strand of NZ_JBFUEP010000018.1, from coordinate 50,809 downwards.
CAGCTCCTTCTCCTGGGCCGCGACCAGGTGGGGCACCGGCGGCCGGTAGCTGCTCCAGTCGATCGGCGTGGCCTGTGCGCGGGCCTTCTCGATCGACACGAGCGGCCGCTCGGTCGACTTGGCCGCGTGCCGGGCGCGAAGCGAGTCGAAGTCGGCCTTCACCTCGGCCATCAGCTTGGGCCGCAGCTCGTCGGACAGCAGCTGCGCCACGACCGGCACCGAACGCGAGGCGTCCTTCACCCAGACGACCGGTCCGTGGTACTTCTGGTCGACCTTGACGGCGGTGTGCGCCCGCGACGTCGTGGCGCCACCGATGAGCAGCGGCAGGTCGAAGCCCTGACGCTCCATCTCCATGGCGAAGTTGACCATCTCGTCGAGGCTCGGGGTGATCAGCCCGGACAGCCCGATGACGTCGGCCTTCTCGGCCTTGGCCGCATCGAGGATCTTCTGTGCCGGGACCATGACGCCGAGGTCGACCACGTCGTAGTTGTTGCACTGCAGGACCACGCCGACGATGTTCTTGCCGATGTCGTGGACGTCGCCCTTGACGGTGGCCATGACGACCTTGCCCTTGGCCCTGTTCTCGGCCACCTCGGCCTCGGTCTTCTCGGCCTCGATGAACGGGATGAGGTAGGCCACGGCCTTCTTCATGACCCGGGCCGACTTCACGACCTGCGGCAGGAACATCTTGCCTGCGCCGAACAGGTCACCGACGACGTTCATGCCGTCCATGAGCGGTCCTTCGATGACCTCGATGGGACGACCGCCACGGGCCGAGATCTCCTGCCGCAGCTCCTCGGTGTCCGTCTCCGCGTGTTCGTCGAGCCCCTTGACCAGGGCGTAGGTGATGCGTTCGCCGACGGGCAGTGAGCGCCATTCCTCGGCGATGGCCTCCTGCTTGGTGTCGCCCGTGTTGAACCTGTCGGCGATCTCGAGCAACCGCTCGGTGGAGTCGGGGCGGCGGTTGAGGACGACGTCCTCGATCCGGTCACGCAGGTCGGGGTCGACCTGGTCGTAGACGACGAGGGCACCCGCGTTGACGATTCCCATGTCCATGCCCGCCTGGATGGCGTGGTAGAGGAACACGGCGTGGATCGCCTCACGGACCGCGTTGTTGCCGCGGAACGAGAAGGACACGTTGGAGACACCACCGGAGATCAGCGAACCCGGCAGGTTCGCCTTGATCCAGCGGGTCGCGTCGATGAAGTCGGTGCCGTAGGCCGCGTGCTCCTCGATGCCCGTCGCCACGGCGAAGATGTTGGGGTCGAAGATGATGTCCTCGGCCGGGAACCCGACCTCCTGCGTGAGGATGTCGTAGGCCCGCTGGCAGATCTCCTTGCGCCGCTGCAGCGAGTCGGCCTGACCGTCCTCGTCGAACGCCATGACGACGATCGCCGCGCCGTACTTGCGGCAGAGGCGGGCGTGGTGGATGAAGGGCTCCACGCCCTCCTTCATGGAGATCGAGTTGACGATCGACTTCCCCTGGACGCACTTGAGCCCGGCCTCGATGACGTCCCACTTGGAGGAGTCGATCATCAACGGCACCCGCGAGATGTCGGGCTCGGTCGCGACCAGCTTGACGAACCGGTCCATCGCGGCGATGCCGTCGATCATGCCCTCGTCCATGTTGATGTCGATGACCTGGGCGCCGGACTCCACCTGTTGGCGCGCGACGTTGAGCGCCGTGCCGTAGTCCTCGGCCTGGATCAGCTTGCGGAACCGCGCCGACCCGGTGATGTTGGTGCGTTCGCCGACGTTGACGAACAACGACTCCTCGGTGACGGTCAGCGGCTCGAGGCCGGAGAGGCGCAACGCCGGGGCGATCTCGCTCGGCACCCGCGGCGACTGGTCGCTGGCCGCCTTGGCGATGGCGGCGATGTGCTCGGGAGTGGTGCCGCAGCAGCCCCCCAGCAGGTTCACCAACCCGGACTTCGCGAACTCGCCGACCACCGACGCCATCGCATCAGGGGTCTCGTCGTACTCGCCGAAGGCGTTGGGCAGCCCGGCGTTGGGGTAGCACGACACATAGGTGTCGGCGACGCGGGCCAGCTCCGCGGCATACGGACGCATCTCGGCGGCGCCGAGGGCGCAGTTGAGCCCGACCGCGAGCGGACGCGCATGCCGGACCGAGTTCCAGAAGGCCTCGGTCACCTGACCCGAGAGGGTGCGGCCTGAGGCGTCCGTGATGGTGCCGGAGATGATGACCGGCCAGCGGCGGTCGTGCTCCTCGAACAGCGTCTCGAGGGCGAAGATCGCGGCCTTGGCGTTCAGGGTGTCGAAGATCGTCTCGACGATCAGCAGGTCCGATCCGCCGTCGACCAGCCCCCGCGCCTGTTCGAGGTAGGCCTCGACCAGCTCGTCGAAGGTGACGTTGCGCTTGCCGGGGTCGTTGACGTCGGGGGAGATGGACGCGGTGCGGTTCGTCGGGCCGAGCGCCCCGAGCACCCAGCGGGGCTGGTCGGGAGTCCTGGCCGTCATCTCGTCACACGCCTGGCGGGCGAGGCGCGCTGCGGCGAGGTTGATCTCGTAGCCGAGGTCCTCCATGCCGTAGTCGGCGAGGGAGATCCGCTGCGCGTTGAAGGTGTTGGTCTCGATGAGGTCCGCACCGGCTTCGAGGTATGCCGTGTGGATGCCGCGGATGATCTCCGGCTGGGTCAGGCTCAGCAGGTCGTTGTTGCCCTTGAGGTCGCTCTCCCAGTCGGYGAACCGCTCGCCGCGGTAGTCGGCCTCGCCGAGCCCCTCGCGCTGGATCATCGTCCCCATCGCGCCGTCCATGACGAGGATGCGCTCGGTGAGCGCGCTCGTCAGCTGGGCGGTGGCATCGGGCCGAAGGGTGGGGGCATCAGGCACCGCACAAGTATGGCCCAGTGCGGGAATCGACGTCGGCGCCGGTCACGTAGGGTCACCCCATGACGACCAGGGCTCCCGCGATGGAACCAGAGGAGTCCGGTCACGGGGTGCGGATCGCGAGGGTCGGCGGCGTGCCGGTCTACCTCGCGCCGAGCTGGTTCGTCATCGCGGCGGTGATCGTCGCGATCGTGGCCACGCCCTACTTCCCCGACCGGGTCGGCACCGGGATCGCCATCGGGGTCACGCAGGCACTCCTGCTCCTCGTCAGCGTCCTGGTCCACGAGGCCGCCCACGCCGTGACCGCACGGGCGTTCGGGATGCCCGTGATCCGCATCGTCGCGAACCTCTGGGGCGGACACACGTCCTTCGAGGCGGCGCGAAGCACTCCTGGGAGGTTGGCGGCGATCGCGGCCGCCGGCCCCGCCTCGAACGCGGTCCTCGCCGTGGTGGCATGGCTGCTCCTGCTCGCGACGACGGGCGACCGCACGAGCGCGGTGCTCACGGGGCTCGTGATCATCAACGGATCCCTCGCGGTGCTGAACTTCCTCCCGGGCATGCCGCTGGATGGTGGGCAGGTCGTGGAGAGCCTGGTCTGGAAGGCCACCGGCGACCGCGGCAAGGGTTCCGTGGTCGCCGGGTGGTGCGGCAGGGTCCTGACCGTCCTGCTCGTGCTGTGGTTCTTCGTCCGCCCGCTCGCGGACGGCCAACCGATCGGCTTCGAGTCCATCTGGGTGCTGGTCGTGGGATCCGTCCTGTGGACCGGCGCCACCGACTCCATCCGCCGCGGGCGAGCGCTCTCCCGGTTCGAGTCCCTGCGGGTCTCGCAGGTCATGGAGCACGCGGTCTTCCTCGACCCGCAGACCCCGCTGGGTGTCGCCATCGACCACCCTGACGCCGTCGTCACGGCCGACGCACGCGGCATACCGTGCCTGCTCCTCGCCTCGCCGGGCGGCGTCACCCCTGCGGGCCTCGACCCGCAGGCCCCCCTGATCTCCGCGGTCATGCGCATCCCGGAGGAGAACGTCCTCGAGGTCTCGCCGGACGCGAACGCGCTCGTCGTCGTCGAGCTCATGCAGTCGACCCGTCACCAGGACGTGGTCCTGACCTGGCACGGGCAGGTCTACGGCATCGCCCACGGCAGTCTGGTCAACGCGGCACTGTCCCGCAATTAGACTTCCCGCCCATGAGCACAGCCCCCGAGCCGACCAGTCCCGCACCGGCCCCGCCCATCGGCGCGGCACTGCGTCGCGGACCGTTCACCGAGGGGGAGCGGGTCCAGCTGACCGACCCGAAGGGCCGGTTGCACACCATCACCCTCGAGCCCGGGCGCGAGTTCCACACCCACCGCGGGCGGCTCGCCCACGACGACCTCATCGGTGCACCCGACGGGTCCGTCGTGCGCAACACCGCCGGGGTCGAGTACCTCGCCCTGCGGCCACTGCTGTCCGACTACGTCATGTCGATGCCCCGGGGGGCTGCTGTCGTCTACCCCAAGGACGCCGGCCAGATCGTGACGATGGCCGACATCTTCCCGGGCGCGCGCGTCGTCGAGGCGGGTGTCGGGTCCGGTGCACTGTCCATGTCGCTGCTCCGGGCGGTGGGCGAGCTCGGCCACGTGCACTCGTTCGAGCGACGTGAGGACTTCGCCGACATCGCCAAGGGCAATGCCCGGGCGTTCTTCGGGCTCGACCACCCCGCGTGGCAGGTCACGGTCGGCGACCTCGTCGAGACGTTGCCGACCGTCGAGGAGCCCGGGTCCGTCGACCGCGTGGTCCTGGACATGCTGGCCCCGTGGGAGTGCCTCGAGGTCGTCGCCCAGGCGCTCGCCCCCGGGGGTGTGCTGATCTGCTACGTCGCGACCGCCACCCAGCTGTCCCGGGTCGCCGAGGCCCTGCGCGACCACGGCGGCTACACCGAGCCGGAGGCGTGGGAGTCCCTGGTTCGTGGCTGGCACCTCGAGGGTCTCGCCGTGCGCCCCCAGCACCGGATGCACGGCCACACCGGCTTCCTCATCACCAGCCGACGACTGGCGCCCGGGGTCACACCCCCGCTGCGCAAGCGCCGGCCGGCCAAGGGCTCCACGGACGAGGAGGGGGCGCTCCAGAGCGGCCTCGCCTTCGGTGCCGAGAGCGACTTCACTCCCGAGGACGTCGGCGAGCGCGTCCCATCAGACAAGAAGATCCGGCGCCTTCGCCGTTCTGTGACTCAAACCTCCCCGACACCCGAGTAGTTCGGGGTTAGGTTTGGGTCATCGGCCGCGTCACGCGCGGGCAGGGCACGGTCGGTACCGCTCGATCGCCACTGCGTTGTCTTGAGGGAGCCGCCATGACCGATCACAGCACCCCCGCAGACCACTCCGAGGAGCGCCGCCAGGCGGAGCTCCTCGCCGAGGAGGTCGCCGCTCTTCGTCAGCGCCTCTCGGACGCTCCCGTGCGGTCCCGCGAGCTCGAGACCAAGGTGCTGCAGCTGCAGTCCAACCTCGCCACCGTGTCCTCGCAGAACGAACGGCTCGTGCGCACCCTCAAGGAGGCGCGCGAACAGATCGTCACCCTCAAGTCCGAGGTGGACCGGTTGGCCCAGCCGCCCGCTGCCTACGGCGTGATCCTCGAGTCCTACGACGACGCCACCGTGGACATCCTCACCGGCGGTCGCAAGATGCACGTCGCCGTGAGCCCCGCCGTCGACCCGGCCGAGCTGTCCAGCGGGCGCGAGGTCCGGCTCAACGAGGCGATGAACGTCGTCGCCACGTGCGGCTACGAGCGCATCGGCGAGGTCGTCATGATCAAGGAGCTGCTCGGTGAGGGCCGGGTGCTCGTCGTGGCGCACGCCGACGAGGAGCGGGTCTGCCGGATGGCGGACTCGCTCGAGGGCGAGCCGATCCGGGTCGGCGACGCCCTGATGCTCGAGCCGCGCTCGGGCTTCGTCTACGAGCGGATCCCCAAGGCCGAGGTCTCCGAGCTCGTCCTCGAAGAGGTCCCCGACATCGCCTACGAGGACATCGGCGGCCTCGCCGGCCAGATCGAGGCCATCCGCGACGCGGTGGAGCTGCCCTACCTGCACCCCGACCTGTTCACCGAGCACAAGCTCAAGCCGCCCAAGGGTGTCCTCCTCTACGGCCCTCCTGGGTGTGGCAAGACACTGATCGCCAAGGCCGTCGCCGCGTCGCTCGCCCGGAAGGTCGCCGAGAAGGAGGGCAAGCCGGTCGGCAAGTCGTTCTTCCTCAACATCAAGGGCCCCGAGCTGCTCAACAAGTACGTCGGGGAGACCGAGCGGCACATCCGGCTCATCTTCCAGCGGGCTCGGGAGAAGGCTTCCGACGGCACTCCGGTGGTGGTGTTCTTCGACGAGATGGACAGCCTGTTCCGCACTCGTGGGTCCGGGGTGTCCTCCGACGTCGAGACCACGATCGTGCCGCAGCTGCTGTCGGAGATCGACGGCGTCGAGCGGCTCGAGAACGTCATCGTGATCGGCGCGTCCAACCGCGAGGACATGATCGACCCCGCGATCCTGCGCCCGGGCCGACTCGACGTGAAGATCAAGATCGAGCGCCCCGACGCCGAGAGCGCCCGTGACATCTTCACCAAGTACCTCGTCGCCGACCTGCCGCTGCACGAGCACGACCTGGCCGAGCACGGCGGGTCCCCGCAGGCCACGGTCGACGCCATGATCACCGCGGCGGTCGAGCGGATGTACTCCGAGATCGAGGAGAACCGCTTCCTCGAGGTGACCTACGCCAACGGTGACAAGGAGGTCCTCTACTTCAAGGACTTCAACTCCGGGGCGATGATCCAGAACATCGTCGACCGGGCCAAGAAGATGGCCATCAAGGACTTCCTCACCGTCGGGGCCAAGGGCATCCGCGTCGAGCACCTCCTGGCCAGCTGCGTGGACGAGTTCAAGGAGAACGAGGACCTCCCCAACACGACCAACCCCGACGACTGGGCCCGCATCTCCGGCAAGAAGGGCGAACGGATCGTCTACATCCGCACGCTCGTCACCGGCAAGAGCGGCACCGAGCCCGGTCGCTCGATCGACAACGTGGCCAACACCGGCCAGTACCTCTGAGCGCGGCGGTGGCCGGCCGCGTGACCTGGGTCTCGTGACTGGCCACCACTAACTTACTCTCGGTAACATAGGTGGCGTGGACCACCTGATGCGCGACCCGGCGCTGCTCGCCGTGCCGTTCTTCGTCCTGTTCATCGTGCTGGAGCTGGTCGCCCTGCGCGTGCTCGAGACGGACGCGGACGCGCCACGGGCGGGGTACGCCAGGCAGGACTCGGCGGCGAGCCTGTCGATGGGCGTCGGCTCCGTCGTCGTCAACCTCGGAGCCCGGGCACTCGCGCTGCTCGGCTACACCGCGCTGTATGCCGTGACGCCTCTTCGCCTTGACCCCCACGACTGGTGGACCTGGGTCATCGCGCTGCTGCTCGTCGACCTGCTCTGGTACTCCTACCACCGCAGCAGCCACCGGGTCCGGGTGCTCTGGGCGATGCACCAGGCACACCACAGCAGCGTCCACTTCAACTACACGACCGCGCTGCGGCAGAAGTGGAACCCGTGGGGCGAGCTGCTGTTCTGGGTGCCGCTCCCGCTGCTGGGACTGCCCCCGTGGATGATCTTCTTCGTCTTCTCGCTCAACCTGACCTACCAGTTCTGGGTCCACACCGAGACGATCCCCAAGCTGTGGCGCCCGATCGAGCTCGTCTTCAACACGCCATCCCACCACCGGGTGCACCACGCCAGCGACGCCGAGTACCTCGACCGCAACTACGGCGGGATCCTCATCGTCTGGGACCGGTTGTTCGGCACCTTCCGCGAGGAGCAGCAACGCCCGACCTACGGCCTGACCCACCCGGTCACGACCTTCAACCCGTTCCGGTTGCAGTACGCCGAGTTCGCGCTGATGCTCCGCGAGGTCAGATCAGCGCGTCGCTGGCGCGACCGGCTGGGCTACCTGTTCGCCCCACCCGGGTGGGCGCCCCGGTCGTGACCTGCGACCTCGAGCCGGTCCTGAGGACCGCATTGAGCCCCGGGCGCGAGCGCAGACCACGACGGGCTGTCGCCTCGAGCCAGGTCCACAACCGGCAGTAGGCGATCCCGACCACGAGGCAGCAGGCCATCGCCAGCACCGAGCTGGTCCCCATGATGCGCGGGTAGACCACGAAGTGGGTCAGGTAGACGAACAGCGATGCGGTCGCGACCTGCGAAGCCGCGCGGCCGACGAAACCGGGTACTCGGGCGGTCGGGAACCAGATGAGCGCGAGCAGCCCGACGATGATGGTCACCTCACGCCCGGGCATGCTCGGCCAGAAGCCGGGCACCGTCAGCACCGGGATCGCCGACACGAGGACCCGCTGCCAGGTCGTGGAGGCTCGGGCCGCGGCCCAGCCGGTCGCGAACAGCCAGATGAGCACGTAAGCGTTCGCGCCCCGGTAGGGCCCGGCGTCCGGCACCAGCACGGCATACCTCGTCAGCAGGCCGAGGCCCACGAGCGCGACGGGGAAGGCGAAGGGCCACCGCCGCTCCCACCGGTCCACAGCGGGAATCGCCATGAGCAGCGCGGTTCCGAGGAGCAGCGAGGTCACCGCCTCGACGAACCAGTAGTGCCAGTGGTCCGACCACTGCGCCCAGTCGCCCAGCACCTGGTTGAGCATCAGCACGTTGCGCCAGTCGTACGTGCCGGCCACGAGGGCGACGACACCGATCCAGGCGGCGCTCGGCAGCACGACACGAGCGATGCTGCGCACGATTCCGCGAACGCGTTCGTGGCGCGGGCGTGAGGTCAGCTGGAAGCGGGCGAGGTTGTAGCCGACCAGGGCGAGCAGGGTGTGGGCGCCACCGGGGACGAACGACAGGTGCGTGTGGTTGGCGAGGATGAGGAGGATGGCCAGGGCGCGCACCAGGACCGTGGTGTCGACGGTGTGCAGCCGCCGACCCGGCCGCCGGCTGGCCGGCTCTGACGCCGCCAGCTCGTCGGGCGGCAGCAGGTGCCAGCCGTCGGGGAGGGTCTGCAGCAGCGCCTCCAGCCGCACCGACACCTCGACGTAGGACAGGGAGTCGCCGCCGAGGTCGACGAAGCTCGTCGTCGCGTCGGCCCGCGGCGCTGACAGCAACGAGCGGTAGAGCGCCACCACCGCTTCGGTCCTGTCCTCCGCGGAGCGGGTCGAGGTGCAGGGGACGGGGTCGGTCTCGGTTTCGGTGGCGAGTGCCGGGTGCGCACCGATGAGCTCCGCCATGCCGCGATAGTCGGGCTTGCCGGTGGGCAGGCGCGGAGCCTCCAGCCCATCGAGGACGACCACCCCCGACGCGGGTATGCCGTGCCGCTGGGTCAGCATCTGCGTCACCCCGGCGCCTGCGCCGGCCGCCACGGCGAGGACGCCGATGGCGTCGCCGAGGTCGACGCAGTGCGAATCGTGGCCGGCGGCGGCGAGGTCGCGCTCGACCTGGTCGAGGTCGATGCGCAGACCGACGACCTTCGCGAACCGGCTCCGGCGACCGACGATCTCGACCAAGCCGTCAGGCCCGAGTCGGGCGAGGTCGCCGGTGCGCAGCTCGTGCACCTCGCGTCCGCGCGACAGGTCGAGCACGGACTCGGCGTAGCCCAGCATGACGTTGGGCCCGGAGTACACGAGCTCGCCCAGCCCGCAGTCGAGCTCGCCCAGCGGGTCGAGGCGGAACGAGCCGCCGGGCACGGGCCGACCGACCGTCTCGGGCCTGGCCTCGAGCAGGTCAGGGGGCAGCACGGCCATGCGGGCGGTGGCCTCGGTCTGCCCGTACATGACGAAGAGGTCCCAGCCGTGCTGGCGGCCGAGCGCGGCATAGCGCTGCACCCTGTCCGGCGTGAGTCGGCCACCCGCCTGGGTGACAACCCGGAGGGACGGGTGCGCCCGCCGGGCGAAACCGCTGCGGTCCAGGAGGTCGAAGCTGTGGGGGACTCCGGCCAGCGTCGTGGCCCCGACCTCGTCGAACAGGGTCCAGAAGCACGGGTCGACGACGGACAGGTCGGTGAGCACCACGGCAGCACCGGCGCTGAGGTGGCTGTGCACGACGGACAGGCCGTAGCAGTAGTGCAGCGGGAGACTGGTGATGGCCCGGTCGCTGCTCCGCACGCCCAGTGACTCGGCGATGGCGGCGGCGTTGCTGTCGAGGTTCTCGTGGGAGAGGCGGACCAGCTTGGGGGAGCCGGTGGACCCGCTCGTCGTGAGCAGGAGGGCCAGGTCGGCGTGCAGGTCGTGCCTGGCGCGCTGGTGACGCGACGTCACCTGCCACCCGGAGTCGCCCCGCCCGGCGACGACATCGGGGTCGTAGGCCTCGATCAGTCCGTCGAGGTGCTGGAGGCGGTCCCCGGGCGCCAGCAGGGGGACGTGTCCGGCGTGCAGGGCGCCGAGGTAGGTGACGAGGCCATCGACCGAGTTCTCGGCGGCGATGAGGACCAGGCGCCGTCCCGCACCCAACCGGGCTCCCGCCTCGGCCACCAGTACCGCGAGGGCGGCATAGCTCAGGGTGGTGTCGGGGGAGAGCACGGCCGTCGCGTCGCCCCGGTCCGCCAGGGTCGCGACGAAGTCGACGCGGTGGCGTGGTGGGGCAGACAGGAGGTCGGCGGTCACGCGGGGATGATATTAGGTAAGGCTTACCAAACTCAAATGCCCTGCACAGCGTCGTGACAGGCAGGGCTGCCGCCCGGTCGGCGCTGGCTCCGCGGCCCTCAGCGTCGCGCGGCGGCCTTGTCAGCCCAACGGCTCAGGCCCTCGGCAACGAACCGGAACACCTCACCAGCACAGCGCCAGCCGACCAGGAAGAGGCCCAGCGTGAGCAGGGTGACCACACCGAAGGTCCAGGCGAAGCCGCCGCCGGCGGCGACGCGGAGTACCAGGCCAAGCCCCACGGTGACCAGCCAGACGGTGGTCGACCCCGGCATCCGGACCGGCCACCCCGTGCGCCGACGCGCGAGCGCCCAACCGACGAGGAGGGCCACCACGAACGGCCAGGCGACCCCGAGGACGCCCGCGACGGAGACTCCCTCCGCGTGGCTGATCCGTCCGACGGTGGCGAAGAGCAGGACGAACGCCAGGTCGACAAGGAAGGCAAGCGCGGCAGACCGCAGTGACCTCACCCTGCCCCCACCGGACTCAGCTGCACCTCACACGCCTCAGACATGGACCTTGTCGAACAGCGAGGCCTGTGGGGGCGCGTGGGTGGGGTCGACACCGTCGAACAGGCTGCTCACCGACTCGCCGGCGTGGATCCGCTTGATCGCCTCGGCGAACAGCTGCGACACCGAGCGGACACGCAGCTCGGGCCAGTGGCCGGGCGCGGGGACGGTGTCGGTGGTGATCACCTCACCGATCATCGGGTGCTCCCGGAGCCGCTCCACCGCCTTGCCGGCGAACAGGCCGTGGGTGCAGGCGACGTCGGCTCGCGGGCAGCCGAGGTCGGCCAGGCGGTCCAGCAGCTCGACGATCGAGCCCCCGGTGGCGATCTCGTCGTCGAGGATGATGGCGCGCTTGCCTGCCACGTCACCGACGATCGAGTCGATGATGACCCGGTCGTCCGCAAGGCGTTGCTTCGAGCCCGCGGCGACGGGCAGTCCGAGGAGCCGCGCGAACTGGGTGGCCGTCTTGGCGTTGCCCAGGTCGGGGGAGACCACGACCGAGTTCGCCAGGTCGGCCCCGCGGAAGTGGTCGGCCAGCACGCCGATCGCGGTGAGGTGGTCCACGGGCACCGAGAAGAACCCGTGCACCTGCGGCGCGTGCAGGGTCATCGTCAGGACCCGGTCGACACCGGCCGCCACCAGCATGTCGGCGACCAGCCGCCCACCGAGCGAGATCCGCGACGCGTCCTTCTTGTCGGAGCGGGCGTAGGCGTAGTGGGGGATGACTGCCGTGATCTGGGCGGCCGAGGCTCCCCGGGCCGCGTCGATCATCAGGAGCAGCTCCATGAGGTGCTCCTGCGTCGGCGGCACCAGGGGCTGCACGATGTAGACGTCTCGCTGCCGGCAGTTCGCGAGCAGCTGGGCCTGGAGGCAGTCGTTGCTGAACCGCTTGATCTCGGCCGGGGACAGCGTCACCCCGAGGGCCTCGCAGATGCGTTGGGCCAGGCCGCGGTGTGCGCTCCCGCTGAAGACCACGATGTCGCGCAATGGCACTCCTGGTGGCTGGGTGTCCGGCAATGAGGTCTGGACCGAGCCTAACCCTCCCGCGCCCGCTGTGGCGCGCGCAGGCGGCATACCCGTGGCTGCGGGCTGGTCGGACGCGTCTCACCTAGGGTGAGTCCATGAGCGTGAGCCACGCATGACGGTCCGCAGGGTGATGGGGATCGAGACCGAGTACGGCATCTCGGTGCCCGGGGACCCGGCCGCCAACCCGATGATCCTGTCGGGACAGGTGGTCAACGCCTACGCGTCGGCCCAAGGGATCAGGGCTGCCCACGCGTCGTGGGACTACGCGGACGAGGCACCGCTGCGGGACGCGCGTGGTTTCGAGATGGGGCGAGGAGTCGCCGACGCGAGCCAGCTCACGGACGAGGAGGATCCCACCCTCGCCAACGTCGTGCTGACCAACGGTGCCCGGCTCTACGTCGACCACGCGCACCCGGAGTACTCGTCGCCCGAGGTGACCTCACCCCGTGCTGCGGTCGCCTTCGACCGGGCCGGCGAGGCGATCATGGCCGAGTCGGTTCGCCGGCTCTCCCACGTCCCGCCAGGGGTGAACCTCTACAAGAACAACACCGACGGCAAGGGCCAGTCCTACGGCACGCACGAGAACTACCTGATGCGTCGCGAGACGCCGTTCACCGACATCGTCCGGCACCTCGTGCCGTTCTTCGTGGCACGCCAGGTCATCACCGGCTCCGGCCGGGTCGGCATCGGCCAGGACTCGCGCACCGCCGGCTACCAGCTGAGCCAGCGCAGCGACTTCTTCGAGGTGGAGGTGGGCCTGGAGACGACCCTCAAGCGACCCATCATCAACACCCGCGACGAGCCGCACGCCGTGGCCGACCTCTACCGGCGCCTGCACGTCATCATCGGGGACGCCAACCACTGCGACGTCGCCAACCTGCTCAAGCTCGGCACCACGTCGCTGGTGCTCGCCATGATCGAGGACCGTGCCATCGACCTCGACCTCACGGTGGCCCGGCCGGTCGCGACCCTCCAGGCGGTCAGCCACGACCCCACGTGCACGGCCATGATCGAGCTGCGCGACGGCACCAAGCTCACGGCGGTACAGCTGCTCTGGCGGTACCACGAGCTGGCGGAGCGCTACCTGAAGGACAGGTACGCCGGCGAGCTCGACAGCGACACCGCCGAGGTCATGTCGTGGTGGGCGCTCATCCTCGACCGACTCGAGCGCGACCCGCGCGAGGCCTCGCGCGAGCTGGACTGGGTGGCCAAGCAGCAGGTGCTCCAGGGCTACATCGACCGTGACGGGCTGGACTGGACGGACTCGCGCCTGCGGGCCATCGACATCCAGTGGTCCGACGTGCGCCCGGACAAGGGGATCTTCCACAGGCTGCGGGCCGCCGGCCGGTTCGAGGAGCTGGTCACCGAGGACGTCGTCCTCGACGCCGTTCACGAGCCGCCGGTCGACACCCGGGCCTACTTCCGCGGGAAGTGCCTGGAGAAGTACCCCGACCAGATCGCGGCCGCGTCCTGGGACTCGGTCATCTTCGACATCCCGGGGCAGACCTCGCTCCAGCGGGTTCCGATGCTCGAACCGTTGCGGGGCACCAAGGCGACTGTCGGTCCACTGCTTGACCGCAGTCCGGACGCAGCCACCCTCTTGCGTGAGTTGGCGTCCGCATCGGGATAGGTTCGGACTAGGTTCGTGTGCAGCAGGAATCACCAGTGAGAGGTCACGCCAATGCCCAGCCAAGAGCAGAGCCGACCACAGCGACGCGACGACGGTCCCGACGAGGCCCCCGAGCCCACTCCCGCGGCGCCGGAGGCCACCGCCCGCAAGGAGAACCTGGACTCCGACATCGACAGCGTCCTCGACGAGATCGATGGCGTCCTGGAGTCCAACGCGGAGGAGTTCGTCCGCGGCTTCGTCCAGAAGGGCGGCCAGTGACCACTGGCGCCGACGCGGGGAAGCTCCCCGCGGCATACCTCTCGGCAGGGTCGTCCTCGTTCACCGAGTTCGTCGGCGCCCATGCCCCCCAGCTGCTGCCCTCACGACGTGTCCTGCCCCCGGGCAGCACCCTGGAGGCCCCGCACGGCACCACCATCGTGACGGCGACGTTCGACGGTGGAGTGGTGATGGCGGGTGACCGCAGGGCGACGATGGGCAACATCATCGCCAACCGCGACATGGAGAAGGTCTTCGCCGGCGACGAGTACTCCGCCGTCGGCATCGCCGGGACGGCCGGCATCGCGATCGAGCTGGTCAAGCTCTTCCAGGTCGAGCTCGAGCACTACGAGAAGATCGAGGGCACGCTGCTGTCGCTCGAGGGCAAGGCCAACCGGCTCGCCTCGATGATCCGGTCCAACCTCGGCATGGCCATGCAGGGGCTGTCGGTGGTGCCGCTGTTCGCCGGCTACGACCTCGACCGCCGGCTCGGCCGCATCTTCTCCTACGACGTGACCGGCGGTTGCTACGAGGAGCACGACCACCACAGCGTCGGCTCGGGCTCGCTCTTCGCCCGAGGGGCACTCAAGAAGGTCTGGCGACCGGGGCTGTCCGCCGACGAGGTCGTCAGCGTGGTCGTCGAGGCGCTCTACGACGCCGCCGACGACGACTCCGCCACCGGTGGACCCGATGTCGGCCGACGGATCTGGCCGACCGTCGCCGTGGTGGGACCCGAGGGCGTGCGGTTCGTCGGCGACGACGACCTGCGCACGGTCGTCGAAGCCGTCATCGCCGCCCGTCAGGGCAACCCGGGAGGTGCCCGATGAGCAGCATGCCGTTCTACGTCTCGCCCGAGCAGCTCATGAAGGACCGGGCTGACTACGCCCGCAAGGGAATTGCGCGTGGTCGGTCGGTCGTCGTGCTCGGCTATGACAAGGGGATCGCGTTCGTCGCCGAGAACCCTTCGAGGGCCCTGCACAAGGTGTCCGAGATCTACGACCGCATCGCGTTCGCCGCGGTCGGCAAGTACAACGAGTTCGAGAACCTCCGCGTCGCCGGTGTGCGGTATGCCGACCTGCGCGGCTACTCCTACGACCGCACCGACGTGACCGCTCGCGGTCTGGCCAACGCCTACGCCCAGACGCTGGGGACGGTGTTCACCCAGGAGTCCAAGCCCTACGAGGTGGAGATCGTCGTCGCCGAGGTGGGCGGCACCGCGGACGAGGACCAGATCTACCGGTTGACGTACGACGGTTCGGTGGCCGACGAGCTGGGCTTCGTCGCCATGGGAGGCGCGGCCGAGCCGATCGAGACCGGCCTGAAGGACCGCTGGACGCCGGGCTTGTCGCTGGCCGACGCGCTCAGGCTGGCGGTCGAGCTGCTCGGGCAGGACCCGGCGGGCGCGGCGAGCCCGGCCGGCGGCAGCTCGCGGACCCTGACCGCCGCCCAGCTCGAGGTGGCGGTGCTCGACCGCGAGCGGCCCCGCCGAACCTTCCGCCGCATCGGCGGGGGACTGCTCGACGCGCTGCTCAGCACCGAGGACCCGACGAGCGACGCGCCTGCCGAGGACGACCCCACGCCGGGGCGCCACGACACCCTGACGGGTGAGGGAACACCCCGCGACGAGTCCACGAACCCGCAGACCCAGCGCCCCCAGGAGTAGGGGTGGCTCAGGCGCTGGGCGCCTCGGCGTAGCGGAGGTAGGGCTTGACGACCTCGACGCCCTTGAACCGCGCCTGCGCGTCCTCCGTGGTGACCGTGGGTGCGACGATGATCCGCTCGCCGGCCTTCCAGTCGGCCGGGGTGGAGAACGGGCCGGAGTCGTTGACCTGCAACGCATCCAGCGCACGCAGGATCTCGTCGAAGTTGCGGCCCGCGCTCTTGGGGTAGGTCAGGGAGAGGCGCACCTTGCCCACCGGGTCGATGAGGAAGACCGAGCGGACGGGGGAGGTGTCTCCCGCGCCCGGGTGGATCATGTCGTAGAGCTCGGCGACCTGGCGGTCCTTGTCGGCGACGATCGGGTAGTCCACGGCGGCACCGGAGACCTCCTCGATGTCGGCCTTCCAGGCGGTGTGGTCCTCGAGCGCGTCGACGGACACGGCAAGCACCTTGGTGTTGCGGGCGGCCCACTCGTCCTTGAGCTGGGCGACCCGGCCGAGCTCGGTCGTGCAGACCGGGGTGAAGTCGGCGGGGTGGCTGAACAGCACGGCCCAGCCGTCGCCCTTCCAGTCGTGGAAGGTCAGCTCGCCCTCGGTGGTCTCGGCAGTGAAGTCGGGGGCGTCGTCGCCCAGTCGCAGCGTGGCCATGACGGTCCTCTCAACGGTAACGCGAAGTTTGTCGAGACCAAACATGCCGTTACTTGACCGAGGAGTGGATGCCCCGTCCGGATGTTGGTACGGCGGCCGCACCGGCAAGGCGCGCCACAGCCTCGGCGATGACGCCCACCGCAGTGGGTTCGAGCAGGACGCCGTAGTGGTCTCCAGCCAGACCGGTGACCGCGACATCGTCGGGCAGCCGGGCCCGAGCGATCTGCTCGGACGAGTAGAGCCCCTGGTCCTGGCCGAGCGGTCCGCGGGACGCCCAGAGCAGGTGGGCTCGGCACTGGAGGGTGTGCACCGCGCTCAGCGTCGCGGGATCGCTCATCAGGTCGGCCCAGTCGGCCCGCACACACTCCAGCGAGCTGGTCGACCGCATGGCCCCCGGCGGCCCGTCCAGGTCGTGCAGCAGGTAGGACGTCAGGTCCGCGCCGCACGGTGAGTCCAGCAGCGGTCCCATGGCCGGATGGGCAGCCCAGTGGCGCAGGTAGGCCGCCGGGTCCTCGAAGGTCATCGACAGGCGGTCCATCGCGGGCCCGATGATGCCGTGCAGCACCTCGTCGACGTCGAAGGTGCCGGGGGAGGGAAGGCCCAGGCCGCCGTCGACGAGGACGGCGCCGTTCACCCGCTCGGGGTGCGTGGCCGCAGTCAGCGCGGCGGCGAAGCCACCCATGGCATGACCGGCGAGGGTCGCCGACTCCAGACCGAAGTGGTCAAGAACCCGCATCACGTCGACGACGTGGTCAGCGAGCCCGGTCGAGCGCAGGGCGGCGCTCTCGGCACGGCCGCGCATGTCCGGTGCGATCAGGGTGACCCTGCCGGACAGGTCGCGAGCCACGGGAACCCAGGCCAACGCGTTCGACGAGATGCTGTGCAGCGCCACCACGGTGGGCGCTCCTGGCGGAGCCTCGGCGAGGACGTGGACCACGAGGTCGCCACCGTCGACGGGAACCCGTTCGGTGCGCTCGTCCAGCACGGTGCCCCCATCCTCGTGATCCGACAGGACAGCGACGCTACGCAGGCACCGTCAGGCGTGACATGGCGGCCCTGCCCACACCCGCGACGCTCGGGTGTGCCGGCGCACCACCCGCGCGCACGGGCCCCGCGGGACCACCCGCCGCCGGCCGCGTCTGGCTACGCGCGTGCGGCGGCGAGCAGGGCGAGCTCGTCTGCCACCGTCAGACCGGCCTTGCGGACACGACCGGGGCCGGAGGCCACCTCCCAGGCGAGGGTGTCGGTGAGGGTCTCGGCAAGGGGTCGGCTCGTGAGGCCCAGCGCTTCGGCGGCGACGGTGGTGCGAGCCATGAACCCGGCATGCTCCGGAACCGGCAGCCACAGGGGCAGGCTCCGTTCTCCGGACCACGGCTCCACCGCGTGAGCGGCGAGCCACTCCTGGTCCACCCGCACGGTCTCGCCCCGGTGACCCGCGACGGCCCGGGCCGTTTCGAGGTGGTCGCCGAGCGGGATCACCGGGCCACTCGCGTTGACCACACCCGTGGCCCGGTCGAGGCCTGCCCGCACGAGCCAGGCGGCGAGGTCGCGGACGTCCAGGACCTGGGTGGAGACCTCGCTGTCCGGCACCAGCACGGCCCCGTCGGGACTGGCCGGGTGGGCGAACCGCAGGGGCCAGTACCCGGTGCGGTCGGTGTGGTCACCGGGCCCGGCGATCAACCCCGACCGCGCGATCAGCGTCCTGTCGCCGACGTGCTCGAGGATGCTGCCCTCACAGGCGACCTTGCGTCCGCCATAGGTCTCCCAGCCCTCGTCGTCGGCCGGGTGGGCAGGCAGCAGCTCCGCGCTCTCGTCGGCTCCCGTGACGTCACTGGTGGCGTAGACCGACGCCGAGGACACGAACACCCAGGCGGCGGCGTGCGGAGCCAATGCCTCCAGGGCGCTGGCGACGTGGCTGGGTTGGCGGGAGACGTCGACGACGACGTCCCAGTCGTGATCGGTCACGCCGTCGTATGCCGCGGGGTCACCACGGTCCGCCCGCACCACCTCGACGCCCCGTGGCGGGGCGCCGGAGACCCCACGCGCCAGGACGGTGACGTCCTGCCCGAGTGCGCGAGCAGCGGCGACCACCTCACGACCGAGCCAGGCGGTCCCGCCGAGGACGAGCAGCGACATGCCCCCACGCAACCAGCGGGCGTGGGGGCATGTCGAGCGGTTGTGCTGACGGCGTAGCGGGCGGCTCCGCAGCCGACTCAGGCGCGGGTGCTGGCGCGTTCGTCCAGGTCGGCGTCGGCGTCCGCGTCGTCCTCGTCGCCCTCGTCGTCGTCGGAGGCCTCCGACGGCTCAGTGTCGTCCGCCTCGACGTCAGCTGAGTCGGACTGGTCGACCGCACCCTCGTCGGTGACGTCGAGGTCGGGGTCGACATCCTCGTCGGCCGGACCAGCCTCGGCGTCGGCTCCAGCGACGGCGACGGGGTGGGCGGCGGGCTCGTCGTGGTCGCCGAACGCCTCGGCGATGGCGCCACCACCGAGGGTCGCCAGCATCTGCCGGACGTTGCTCAGCTGTGCGGTGATGCTGTCGCGTCGAGCGGTCGCGGCGGAGAGCTCGCGCTCGGAGTCGCGGCGGATGCGCTCGGCCTGCTCACGGGCCGCGCTCACGAGGTGCTCGGCCTCGGCCTTACCTGCGTCCAGGGCGCGCTGGCTCTCACTGAGGCTGTCTGCGTGGGCCCGCTCGCTCTCCGCGGACAGCGTCTCGGCACGCTCCTGGGCCTGGGTGAGCGCGGTCTCGTGGGCGGCCATCTGGGTGGAGAACTCCGCGGCTGCCTTGTCGCGGCGCTGGCCGAGGGTGGCCTCGAAGTCCGCGGCAGCGGACGCGGCCCGGGCACGCTGGTGCTCGTAGAACGCCTCGGCCTCCTCGCGACGGGCAGAAGCCTCACGGTCGGCGTCGTCGAGGATGCCGTCGGCCTGCTGCTTGGCCTTCTCCACGACCTGGGTGGCCTGGGCCTCGGCCTTGGTCCGGACGTCCTCGGCGTATCGGTCTGCCTCGGCCCGAACCCGGTCGGCCTCGAGGGTGGTCGTGCCCTTGAGGGTGTCGGCGTCGGTCTTGGCGTTGCTGCGGATCTCGGCTGCTTCCTCGTCGGCGAGGCCGAGGATGGTGCCGATCCGCTCGCCGAGGTTCGCATAGGTGGGTGCGGCCGCCTTGCTCTGCTCCTCCTTGAGGCTGGCCAGCGTCCGGGCGGTCCCGGCCTGCTCCTCCTGGACGCGAGCGAGCGCGGCGCGCAGCTCGCTGACCTCGACGGTGCGTTCGGCGGCCTCCTGCCGAGCCTGGTCCAGCGCGCCGGCATGTTCGGCACGCCACTGGTCGACCTGGGCCGGGTCGTAGCCGCGCAGGACGCTGCGGAAGGAACTGGTGTCACTCATGGTCGGTCCGTTCTTGGTGGGGGGAGGGGTCTTCGCTGGTGGGAGTTTCGGTGGTGGAGCTCTCGGCGACGCGGTCGGGCACGGAGAGTGCGTCGATCACTCCGGAGAGGTGACCGAGCTGTGTGGTGATGTCCTGCCGACGGGAGGCGAGTGCTGCCACTTCGGAGCGGGCGCGCTCCAGCATCGCCCTGGCCTCGTCACGCACCCGGTCGGCATCAGCGCGTGCTGCGGCAGTGGTGGTCACGAGCTCCTCGCGGGCCTGACGGTGCGACTCGTGGGTCTCGCGCTGGAGACGCTCGATCTCCTGGGCCGTGCGTTCCCGGACCAGGCGCGCCGCCTTGTCCGCCTCGTCGAGCCTGCGGGCGGCGCGTTCGTCGGCGGCCCGTTCGGTCTCGGCCGCGCTCGCCCGCACTCGTTCCGCCTCCGCGGCGGCGGCCGCGGTGGTGCGCTCGGCCTGGGACTGGGCCGCCGCCATGACGGCCTCGGCCTGGGCCCGGAGGCTGTCGGACTCCAGGCGGGCCGACTCGCGTTCGGACCGGGCGCGGTGGGCGGTCTGCGCCAGGGCCGTCTGGATCAGCTGGCGGCGGGACCRCATCCGCGCTGCGAGCTCGCGGTGGGTCTCCTTGCGCATCCGGCTGACCTCTGCCTCGCCCTCGTCGAGGATCCGGCGCACCGTGTCCTGACCCCACTTGAGGTGCTCCTCGGCCTGCGTCATGATCTCGCTGGCCTCCGAGTGGGCGCGGTCCACCCGCTCCTGGGCGTCGACCTGGGCCTGCTCGACCAGCGCAGCGGCCCGGGCGGCGGTCTCCTCCTGGTGGATCGCCGCGGCACCCATGGTGCGCTCGGCCTCGACCTGCGCGTCCTCACGGTGCTTCGCGGCCGCAGCGGTGGCCTCCTCGAGGAGAGCGGCACGGACGGCCTTCTCCTGCTCGTCGCGCTCGGCGAAGTGGGCGTCCATCTTCTCGACACCGGCTGCGAAGGCGGCGTCCCGCTCGGCCTCGTGCGCGGCATACCGGGCCATGGCGGTGTCGTAGTCGGTCTGGGCGCTGGCGGTCAGGGCCTCGGCTCGGGCGTGGGCCTCGTCGAGGACGGCCGCTGCCTCGGCCCGCGCGGAGGTGACCGCTTCCTCGCTGGTGCGGGTCGCGGACTGCGTGAGCATCGACGCCTGCTCGGTGGCATCCCCGACCAGTGACTCCGCCTCGCGTGTCGCCTCCGCGAGGGCGCGGCCGGCCTGGTCGCGGTCCCGGACGGCGTCGGCGTGCTGGCGCTCGGCGTCGTCGAGCAGACCTTGGACTTCTTCGCGGATGCGGGCGGCGTCGGCTCGCGCGGAAGCCAGGACCTGGTCGGTCTCGGCTCGCATGGCGTCGGCATAGGCCTGGGCACGTTCGAGGATGGACTGGGTGTGCCGCGTCAGGTCGCCCACCTGGGTGGTGGCCGTACCGGCGACACGGGTCCCCGTGTCCGTTGCGTGGRCATCGGGCATGTGGCCATCTTCCCACGCGTGGCGTCACCCGCAGCCCGAGACCCCGGAAGCCTAGAGTGTGGGCATGGACCGGCGGATCTTCGGGATCGAGAACGAGTACGGCATCACGTGCACGTTCGAGGGTCAGCGCCGCCTCACCCCAGACGAGGTGGCGCGCTACCTGTTCCGGAAGGTCGTCTCCTGGGGGCGGTCGTCGAACGTCTTCCTCTCCAACGGCAGCCGGCTCTACCTCGATGTCGGCTCGCACCCCGAGTACGCCACCCCGGAGTGCGACCACGTCCGTCAGCTCGTCGTCCACGACAAGGCGGGGGAGCGGATCATCGAGGGCCTGGTCGCCGACGCCCAGGACCGGCTCGCCGAGGAGGGCATCGAGGGCGAGATCTACGTCTTCAAGAACAACACCGACTCCGCGGGCAACTCCTACGGCTGCCACGAGAACTTCCTCGTGGGCCGGGCGGGGGAGTTCCAGCAGCTCTCCGACGTGCTCATCCCCTTCCTCGTCAGTCGTCAGATCACGTGTGGCGCCGGCAAGGTGGTCACGACGTCGAAGGGCGCGACCTTCTGCGTGAGCCAGCGGGCCGACCACATCTGGGAGGGCGTGTCCTCGGCGACCACCCGCAGCCGCCCCATCATCAACACGCGCGACGAGCCGCACGCCGACGCCGAGCGCTACCGCCGCCTGCACGTCATCGTCGGCGACTCCAACATGAGCGAGACCACGACGATGCTCAAGGTCGGGTCCGCCGATCTCGTGCTGCGCATGATCGAGGCCGGCATGGTCGTGCGCGACCTCACGCTGGAGAACCCGATCCGCGCGATCCGTGAGATGAGTCACGACATGACCGGGCGCAAGACGGTCCGGCTGTCCAACGGTCGTGAGCTCTCTGCCCTCCAGATCCAGACCGAGTACCTCGAACGGGCCCAGGCCTTTGCCGACCGCGAGGGCCTCGAGGACCCGATCCACAAGCAGGTCCTCGACCTGTGGGAGCGGACGATCCGGGCGGTCGACACCGGCAACCTCGGCCTGGTCGACACCGAGATCGACTGGGTCATCAAGCACAAGCTGATCGCCGGCTACATGGCCAAGCACGACCTGCCGATGGAGCACCCCCGGATCGCCCAGCTCGACCTCGCCTACCACGACGTCAACCGTGAGCGGGGGGTCTTCTACGTGCTGCAGAAGCACGGTCGCGCGGCCCGCATCACCACCGACCCCGAGGTGTTCGAGGCCAAGACCGTGCCCCCGCAGACCACCAGGGCCAAGCTGCGCGGCGACTTCATCAAGGCCGCGCAGGAGCACCGCCGCGACTTCACCGTCGACTGGGTGCACCTCAAGCTCAACGACCAGGCCCAGCGCACCGTGCTGTGCAAGGACCCGTTCGCGGCGGTGGACGCCCGCGTGGACCGGCTGATC
Source organism: Pedococcus sp. P2_E5 (assembly GCF_056403895.1). Taxonomy (NCBI): domain Bacteria; kingdom Bacillati; phylum Actinomycetota; class Actinomycetes; order Micrococcales; family Intrasporangiaceae; genus Pedococcus; species Pedococcus sp. P2_E5. The sequence goes on along the minus strand of NZ_JBFUEP010000018.1, from coordinate 28,313 downwards.
GAGGGCATGCGCGGCTGAGCAGTGGGGCCGCGCACGGACGAATCGGGCTTTGCCAGCGGCCACGGTTATGGTGGTCGCTGGTTTCCCGCCCCCAGCGAAAGTTCTCCATCGTGCATCTGCGTCGTTTTTCCGCCCTCACGGCGGTCGCCCTGGCCGCAACCCTGGCCCTCACCGCTTGCGGTGACTCCAAGGACGCCAAGACCTCCGTGCTCGACAAGATCACGGTGACGGGCGGCAGCGACACCACGGCCCCCACGGTGACGGTCAACCCCAAGCCCCTCTCGGTGACCGAGACCACCACCAAGGTCGTCAAGGAGGGCACCGGCGCCCAGGTCAAGGGCGACGAGATCGTCAGCCTCAAGTACGTCCTGCTGAACGGCAAGGACTCCTCGGTGCTCGACACGAACTTCGGCAAGCAGAACCTCGGGCTCAACCTCGGTGCCGCCGACCTGCTGCCCGGCCTCAAGAAGGGCCTGCTCAACCAGAAGATCGGTTCACGGGTGCTCGTCGCCATGCCGCCCAAGGACGCCTTYGGCACGCAGGGCAACACCGAGATCAAGGTCGGCGGGACCGACACCGTCGTGTTCCTCATGGACGTGCTGTCGGCGACCAAGCCGCTGGCGTCCGCCGAGGGCAAGGAGGTCAAGCCGGCCGCGGGGCTGCCCACGGTGAAGGTCGAGGGCAACGACACGCCCGCCACCATCACGATCCCCAAGGGCGCCAAGCCGCCGACCAAGACCGTCGGACAGCTCCTCATCGAGGGCGCCGGGGCGAAGGTACAGGCGGGCCAGACGATCCGCGTGACCTACACCGGCGCGCTCTGGAAGGACGGATCGGTCTTCGACTCCTCCTCCAAGGCGCCGAACAAGTACTTCGAGACCTCGATCGGCACCCAGCAGGTCATCAAGGCGTGGGACACCCAGCTGGTCGGCAAGACCGTCGGCAGCCGCGTCCTCATGGTGGTGCCCCCGGCGGACGGCTACGGCGCTGCCGGCAGCCCGCCGAAGATCAGCGGCACCGACACCCTCGTCTTCGTGGTCGACATCCTCGCCGCCTTCTGAGTCACGCAGCACCGCCCCACCCACCCAGTACTCCACCTGCGAAGGAGCATCACCATGGGTTTCGACCCCAACACCACCAAGCCCGAGATCGACTTCCCGGGCGACGCGGCCCCGACCGAGCTGGTCATCGAGGACCTCACCGAGGGCGACGGCCAGGAGGCCGGCGCGGGTGACACCATCTCGGCGCACTACGTCGGCGTGGCCCACTCCACCGGCGAGGAGTTCGACGCCTCGTGGAACCGCGGCGCACCCCTGGACTTCCGCCTCGGCGTCGGCCAGGTCATCCGCGGCTGGGACGAGGGCATCGTCGGCATGAAGGTCGGCGGCCGTCGCAGGCTCGTCATCCCCGCGCACCTGGCCTATGGCGACCGTGGTGCCGGTGGCGCGATCAAGCCGGGCGAGACCCTGATCTTCGTCGTCGACCTCGTGGACGTCCGCTGACGTCCTGCGGGACCGAGCGCTGAGGCCAGCGCGTCAGCTTTCCAGCAGCCGGGCGGCATACCGCCCGGCTGCTGCGCTGTAGAGGAAGGCTGCGTGGTCCTCGTCGAGGCCACGGCCCATCGTCGACAGCCTGACGGGAGTGGCCCGCAGGCCCGCATCGAGCCCGTCCGGGTCGACGCCGCGAACCGTGAGGGCCCCCTGCGCCGTGCGCGCGAGGGCGTGCGCCTGGTCGGCGACCAGGGCGCCGAACTCGTCGCCCGTCGTGGGAACCGGCAGGTCCGCGGAGACCAGGCAGATGCGTCCGTATGCCGTGGTGCTGTGGTGGGAGATCCCGCGGTGCCGTTCCCTGGGGTCGGCGTCCGAGACGCGGAGCGCGGCCACGCCGCGGCCGCCCAGGGTGCTGACGGCGTTGAGTGCCTCGCCGGCCGCGACCCCCGTGTAGCCCCAGGGCGTGCCTGTCCCGACGTTGCCCGGCCCCTGGATGACGACGGCGATGTCGGCGCCGAGCACGTGCTTGGCGGCGAGCAGACCGGAGTGCAGGGTGACCGCCTCGTGCTCGCCGCCGTAGGCCTGGCCGACCGTCACGGTGCCGGCCAGCCAGCCGTGCTCGGTCAGGGTCGCGACGTTGCGGGAGAACGCGATCGGCAGGGCCCCGCCGTCGGTCATGAGGTAGACCACCCGCGCTTCGGGGCGGTCGACCCTGACTCCCGCGAGGATGGCCGGCAGGGCGGAGTGGAGGTCGGCCACGACCACAGGCATGCCCAGCAGATCTCCCGCAGTGGCCAGCGCTCCAGTCATCACCTCGTGGTGCGGGCTGTCCTGCTCGTCGACGGCCAGGAACATCTGCTGCTGGGGCGTGTAGCGGGCCTTCACGATGTGTCCGGCCGAAGTCGCGGGGTCCCTGGGCAGCCGGTCGGGCGCGGCGACGATGAACGCCAGCCCACCGGTCCCGAGACCGCGCAGGAGCGCCGAGGCGTTGAGCAGCACCCGGTCGCCGACCTCTGGCTCACCCACCAGCGCGGTGTAGGCCAGCGCCCGGACGAGGGAGTCGTCGTCCGCGGTGTCCGGGTCGGCCCCACCCAGCCGCACGGCATACTCCACCGCGCCCGGCCACCGGCCACGCACCTGCTCGACCGTTCCCTCGCGCCACTGCATCACGACACGCAGACTAGCCACGGGGCGTGCCTTCCACTCGGGTAGCGTCGGGCGGGTGAGTTCACCCACCGGTCCGGCGGCCAAGACCGAGCGCCTGCTCAACCTCGTGCTGTGCCTGCTCTACACCCGTCGCCCCCTGCCCAAGTCGCGGATCCGCGCGGTCGTCCCGCAGTACGGCGACGCGGTCAGCGACGAGGCCTTCGACCGGATGTTCGAGCGCGACAAGGACGAGCTGCGCGAACTCGGGATCCCGCTCGTGACCGAGGACATCGGTGGGGCGTGGGCCGACGAGGTCGGCTACCGGATCGACCAGCGCGAGTATGCCCTGCCGGACATCTCCTTCGAGCCCGACGAGCTCGCCGTGCTCGGCCTGGCCAGCCGCACCTGGGCGCACGCCTCGCTGGCCGGTCCGGCCGCCCAGGCGCTGCGCAAGCTCAAGGCGGCCGGGATCGAGCGCGACGGCGACTCCCTCATCGGGATCGAACCGCGCCTGGGGACCAGCGAGCCCGCTTTCGAGCCCGTCAAGAACGCCGTCGTCGGCCAGCGCACCATCACCTTCGGCTACCGCACCGGCGGTCAGGGGGAGGTCAACGTGCGCACGGTCCAGCCGTGGGGACTCGCCTCCTGGCACGGCCGCTGGTACCTCACCGGCTTCGACCTCGACCGCGAGGCGCCACGGGTATTCCGGCTGTCGCGGATCGACGGCGACGTCACCGAGGTGAAGAAGGCCCCGGCGTATGCCGTGCCGGCCGACCACCGCGCCCAGGAGATGGTCCGCACCACCGTGGGCGTCCAGCCGACCCGGACCGCTGCCGTGAAGGTCCGCGCCGACAGGGGGAACTCGCTGCGTCGGCGAGCCACGAGCACGACCGAGGCAGGGGAGTGGACCGAGCTCGAGGTGCCCTTCACCGACGACGACGCCCTGGCCGACGAGGTGAGCGGCTACGGCGCGGACGTCGTCGTCCTCTCACCGCCCGAGGTGCTTGAGCTGGTGGTCGAACGGCTGCGTGGTGCGCTGTCCGCCCACGCGGGTGGTGCGGCATGACCCCGCAGACCAGACGGACACGGACCGTGCCCGAGACCGCCACCGACCGGCTCGCGCGACTGCTCACGATGGTGCCCTGGCTGGTCGCCCGACAGGGGATCGACCTCGGCCATGCCGCGGCCGAGCTGGGCATCACCGTCGACCAGCTCGAGACCGACCTGCGCCTGCTCTACCTCTGCGGTTACGGCCAGATGCCGGACGAGCTGATCGACGCGCAGTGGGAGAGCGGCAGGGTGTTCGTCACCAACGCCGACACCATCGCCCGCCCGCTGCGGCTCGGGCGCGACGAGGCACTGACCCTGATGGTGGGACTCCGTGCCCTGGCCGCGGTGCCGGGTCTGGGGGAGCGTGACGCCATCGAGCGCGCCATGGCCAAGCTCGAGCAGGCCACCGGCGCCAGCGCCTCGGCGGCAGCCCGGGTCGAGGTCGCGATCAGCGAGGGCGTGGAGGCGGACTTGCTGGCCGACGCCCGTCGCGCCGTCGAGGGGCACCGTCGGGTGCACCTGCGCTACCTCGTGCCGAGCCGTGACGAGGCCACCGAGCGCGACGTCGACCCCATGCGCGTGGTCAACCTGGACTCGCGGTGGTACCTCGAGGGCTGGTGCCACCTGGCCCAGGACACGCGCACCTTCCGGATGGACCGCATCTCGGGCCTCGACGTCCTCGACGTCGACGGAACACCGCCGGCCGATGCCCAGCTGCGGGACCTCGACGCCGGCGCGTTCACGCCACGCCCCGACGACACCCTCGTCACCCTGCGGTTGCTGCCGGGCGCGACGTGGGTCAGCGACTACTACCCGACCGAGTCCGTCGAGACCGCTGCCGACGGGTCGCAGACCGTCGCGCTGCGCACGGCCGACACGCTCTGGCTGCGCCGACTGCTGTGGCGCCTGGGGGGACGCGGCACCGTCGTGTCGCCTCCCGAGGTCGCCGAGGCGGTGAGGGAAGGCGCCGAGGCCGCCCTCGCGGCATACGGAGCGGACGCGAAACCACCCACCACGGGCGGGTAGGGTCGACGCCGTGTGGTGGTGGGTCCTCATCTGGGTGCTGCTCGTGGTCATCGCGGCGGCCTACTTGGCGACCCGGGCGTGGGCCGTCTGGGGGCAGTTCAAGGAGCTGACGGCCGAGGTGCGACGTTCCTCCGAGACCGTCGCGGCGCTGCAGACCCAGGCCGACAGGCTGGGCGAGCGGTCGACGCCGCCCACTCCCGACGTGTTCGGGGACCCCCGCCAGCTGCGCAGGGAACGCGACGCCACCCGCGCCTCGTTGAAGCAGCAGCGGCGCGCCCGTCAGGCCGCGCGCCGTCCCAGCTGGGCCAGACACCTAGACTGAGGGCAACGAGCCCGGCACAGGCAGGGCAGCACCGTCACAGTGGCCACGACGTGGTCGAGAGGAATGAGTCACATGGGTCGCGGATTGTTTGAGGGCTGGCACATCATCATCCTGCTCGTGCTCCTCGTCGTGCTGTTCGGTTTCAAGCGTCTCCCTGACGCCGCCCGCTCCATCGGCCGGTCGATGCGCATCTTCAAGTCCGAGGTCCAGGAGATGAAGACCGACGGCAAGTCGGCGGCGAGCAGCGACACCGTCAAGGGCGAGGCCATCAAGGATCCCGAGGCTCCCACCGCCCCCGAGGCCGCCAGCCCGATCCGTGAGGACCGTCCGCGCACGGACAACTCCTCCGGCGCCTCCTAGTCCGACCCACCAGCGCACCAGTCACCTCGACGATGGCGTTCCGGCGTGCCCGCAATCCCGACGGGCGCATGTCGCTCGGCGACCACCTGCGTGAGCTCCGCCGACGCTTCCTGATCTCCGCGGTGACGGTCCTGCTCGGTGGCGTGCTCGGCTGGATCATCTACCCCCAGGTCTACGACCAGCTCTCCGCGCCGTTCAACGACTACAAGGTGGCCAACCCGACCAGCATCATCAGCCTGAACTTCGGCACCGCCACCGCCGCCTTCTCCCAGCAGGTGAGCCTGTCGATCTTCGTCGGGATCATCGTCTCGAGCCCGGTGTGGCTGTTCCAGCTGTGGGCCTTCATCGTGCCCGGGCTGACCAAGAAGGAGCGACGGATCTCGCTGGCCTTCATCGGTGCCACGGTCCCGCTGTTCCTGGCCGGGTGTTCGCTGGCCTACTACGTGCTGCCCAAGGTGCTGGAGGTCCTCTACGGGTTCACCCCTCCGGGAGCGTCGAACATCCAGCAGGTCAGCGAGTACTTCTCGTTCGTCACCCGGTTCATCCTCGTCTTCGGCCTCGCCTTCCTGCTCCCCGTCTTCCTGGTCGCGCTGAATGCGATCGGCATCCTGCCGGCCAGGGCGATGATCAAGGCCTGGCGCCCCGCCATCTTCGGGATCTTCGTCCTGTCCGCCATCGCGACACCGACACCGGACGCCTTCACGATGTTCCTGCTCGCCATCCCGCTGTGCGTCCTCTATGCCGGCGCCATCGTGGTCAGCAAGCTCATCGAGCGTGGACGCAGCAAGAACCGGCCGAAGTGGACCGAGGTGCCCGACGACGAGGCATCGGCCCTGTAGCCTCCGCGCGTGAGTCCGAATTCCTCGACCGTCAAGAAGCGCATCGGCCTGGTGGTGAACCCGACCTCCGGCAAGAACCGCGGGATGGCTCTCGGCATCGAGGTGGCCCAGCGGATGCGGGCGGCCGGTCACGAGGTGCTGGACCTGTCCGACGAGTCGTATGCCGCGGCGCGCGACCGCGCCCTCGGCGCCATCTCCCAGGGCCTGGACGTGCTCGCCGTGGTGGGCGGTGACGGCATGGTCCACCTCGGTGTCGACCTCGCGGCCGAGACCAAGACGACGTTGGCCATCATCGCCGCCGGGACCGGCAACGACGTCGCCCGCGGGCTGGGCCTCCCGGTACACGACCCGGTGCGCGCGGCCGACCTGGTCACCACGGGGACCCCCCGCACCATCGACGCCGTTCGCCACGTGGACGCCCACGGGGGACGTCACTGGTTCGTGGGCGTGCTGGGGGCCGGCTTCGACTCGGTCGTCAACGAGCGCGCCAACACCTGGCCGTGGCCCAAGGGCAACATGCGCTACAACCTGGCGATCCTGCGCGAGCTCCCGCTCTTCAAGGCGATTCCCTACGTCGTGACGGTCGACGGCGTGCGTCACGAGACCCGCGCCATGCTCGTCGCCGTGGGCAACGGACCGAGCTACGGCGGCGGGATGCAGGTCCTGCCCGGTGCCAGGTTCGACGACGGACTGCTCGACGTGCTCATCCTCCACCAGATCAGCACGGTGGAGTTCCTCAAGGTCTTCCCGAAGGTCTTCAAGGGCGCCCACGTCACGCACCCTGCGGTCGAGATCATCCAGGGGCGCTCGGTGACGCTCGAGGCGGAGGGCATCATGGCCTACGCCGACGGGGAGCGGTTCGCCCCACTGCCGATCACCGTCGAGGTGGTCCCCGGCGCGGTGACGGTGCTGGCGCCCGCCGCCACGTAGGCTCGGGAGCATGTCGACGCCCGCTGAGCGATTCGCCGCAAGCGCCAGCCGCGCGGCATACGAGAAGTCTCGGTTGGCCGCCTTCGCGGCGACGGTGGACTTCCCCCTCGACGAGTTCCAGGTGCAGGCCTGCGAGGCGGTGGAGGCCGGCCGTGGTGTGCTCGTCGCGGCGCCCACCGGGGCCGGCAAGACCATCGTCGGAGAGTTCGCGGTGTTCCTCGCCCTGGCCACGGGGCGCAAGGCGTTCTACACGACCCCGATCAAGGCGTTGTCCAACCAGAAGTACAACGACCTCGTGAAGCGACACGGCTCCAAGAACGTCGGCCTGCTCACCGGGGACTCCTCGATCAACGGTGAGGCTCCCGTCGTCGTCATGACGACCGAGGTGCTCCGCAACATGATGTATGCCGGGTCCTCCACCCTGCACGGGCTCGGCTTCGTGGTCATGGACGAGGTGCACTACCTGGCCGACCGGTTCCGCGGCGCCGTGTGGGAGGAGGTCATCATCCACCTGCCCCAGGACGTCCAGGTCGTGTCGCTGTCCGCGACGGTGAGCAACGCCGAGGAGTTCGGCGCCTGGCTGTCGGAGGTGCGCAGCGGGGTCGACATCATCGTGTCCGAGCACCGTCCAGTCCCTCTGTGGCAGCACATGATGGTGTCCCAGTCGATGTACGACCTGTTCGTGGACGAGGCGTCGGCACCGGTGACCGGGGTCGACGCGACGCGAGTGAATCCCGAGCTGTTGCAGGCGATTCGCACCTTCGAGCAGCGCGGGCGCTGGGACGACGGTGTCCGCCACGGCTCGCAGTCGGAGCGGCACAGCCGAGGAGGGCGAGGCCGCGGGCCGCGCGGCCCCGGGGGTGGTCATGGCGGCCACGGCATGGCGCGCAGCTCGGGTGGTCGTCCGGGTGGGGGAGCGACCCGCTCCGAGGTCGTCCAGCGGCTCGAGCGCGAGGGACTGCTGCCCGCCATCACCTTCATCTTCAGCCGGGTGGGGTGCGAGGCCGCCGTTGGCCAGCTGCTGCGCGACGGCGTCCGGCTGATCACCGAGGCGGAGGGCGACCGGATCCGGCGCACCGTCGAGGAGCGCGTCTCGGCGCTGGCCGACGAGGACCTCGGGGTGCTGGGCTACTGGGACTTCGCCGACGGCCTGACCCGTGGCTTCGCGGCGCACCATGCCGGGATGCTGCCGACGTTCCGCGAGATCGTCGAGGAGCTCTTCACCGCAGGGCGCATCAAGGCCGTCTTCGCCACGGAGACCTTGGCCCTCGGCATCAACATGCCCGCGCGCACCGTCGTCATCGAGAAGCTCGTGAAGTTCAACGGCGAGACCCATGCCGACATCACCCCGGCGGAGTACACCCAGCTCACCGGACGGGCCGGGCGCCGCGGGATCGACGTCGAGGGCCACGCCCTGGTCCAGTGGAACCGAGGCATGGACCCGCTGGCCGTCGCCGGGCTCGCGTCCACCCGCACCTACCCGCTGAAGTCGTCCTTCCGGCCCACCTACAACATGGCCGTCAACCTCGTGGCCCAGGTCGGGCGCGAGACCGCCCGCGAGATCCTCGAGACGTCCTTCGCCCAGTTCCAGGCCGACCGCGCCGTCGTGGGGATGGCCCGTGCAGTGCGCAAGAACGAAGAGGGCCTCGAGGGCTACGGAGAGGGGATGGCGTGTCACCTCGGCGACTTCAAGGAGTATGCCGCGCTGCGCCATGAGATCGCGCGTCTCGAGAAGGACGGCGCCAAGGCCCGGTCCGCGAGCAACCGGGCGCAGGCGGCGGTGTCCCTGGAGTCGTTGAAGATCGGTGACGTCATCAAGATCCCCTCGGGCCGCCGTGCCGGCTACGCCGTCGTCGTCCATCCCTCCAAGTCCTACCGTGGCGAGGTGCCGGCTCCGACCGTGGTGACCGAGGACAAGCAGCTCCTCAAGCTGTCCCTCGTCGACGTGCCGACCCCCGTGGAGCCGATTGCCCACGTCAAGGTGCCGCCGCACTTCAACTCCAAGAGCCCGAAGGCCCGACGCGACCTGGCCACCTCGCTACGCATCGCCGTTCCGTACGACCCGCCGCCCGGCCGCTCGCGCGACCACGCGGCATACGCGGGCAGCGCCGAGGACGAACGCATCTCCGAGCTGCGCCGCCAGCTCAAGGCCCACCCTTGTCACCAGTGTCCTGACCGCGAGGACCACGCCCGCTGGGCGGAACGGTGGTGGCGGCTGAAGCGCGAGACGGTCGGGCTGCAGCGCAAGGTGGAGGGACGCACCAACTCGGTGGCCCGGACCTTCGACCGGATCTGCACCCTGCTCGGGGAGATGGGCTACCTGTCCGACAGCGGTGACCTCGTGACGCCCCAGGGCGAGAACCTGCGCCGGCTCTACACCGAGAAGGACCTGCTGGCTGCCGAGTGCCTCCGGCTGGGGGTGTGGAAGCGGCTGGACCCGGCCGGTCTGGCGTCGATCGTGTCGGCCCTGATCCACGAGCCACGACGCGACGAGACCGACCCGTCGCCGCGGATGCCCAACGAGGACGTCGCCGAGGCGGTCCGCGAGATGAACCGGCTGTGGTCGGTGCTCGAGGACCGCGAACGCGAGCTGGGGCTGCCACTGACCGGTGACCCTGACGCCGGGATGGTCTGGATGATGCACCGATGGGCGAGCGGTCGTCAGCTCGAGGAGGTGCTGCGGGGGTCAGACATGGCGGCCGGAGACTTCGTGCGCCGGTGCAAGCAGGTCGTCGACCTGCTCGGCCAGATCAGCGACGCCGCGCCGGAACCCACCTTGCGCACCACGGCCCGCAAGGCCATCGACGCCGTGATGCGCGGGGTCGTCGCTGCAGACCGCCTCGACTGAACCACGTCCGGCTCGCGGACGCAGGCTCGACACCGCCCGTCCGACCCGGGGCTCCCAGGGAGCAGCGGCAAGGGCTGTCAGACCCTTGGTCTAGTGTGGACATATGTTCGATGGAGGGGGCGTGCTCCGTGGTGAGAGCGCGATGGATTCGGCGGCCGACGTGCGCGCCGTCACCTCCTCGTTGGCCTCCCTCGATTGCCTGGACGATGCCCAGCGCATCGACCTGATCCGCGAGCTCGAGTCGCTCAAGGGCGCCGCAGCGGCGGCGCAGGCTCGGCTGGCCGTCGCGTTCGCCGACTCCCAGGAGGCGGTTCAGGCGGCTGGKGGAGTGCCGGCTCCCGAGTGCGGCAAGGGAGTCGCTGCCCAGATCGCGCTGGCGAGGCGCGAGTCACCCCACCGCGGGTCGCGGCACCTCGGCTTCGCCCGGGCGATGGTCCACGAGATGCCGCAGACGTTGGCGCACCTGACCGCGGGCAGGGTCAGTGAGTGGCGGGCGACGATCCTGTGTCGGGAGACCGCCGCCCTGTCAGTGGAGGACCGTCGAGAGGTGGACCGCCGCCTGTCGGCGGACCTGCCGTCGATGGGCGACGCGCAGGTCGAGCGCGCAGCCAAGGGGCTGGCCGCCCAGCTCGATCCCGGTTCGGTGGCGCGACGTGCCAGCAAGGCTGCCGTCGAGCGCTGTGTGTCCTTGCGGCCTGCACCGGACACCATGACCTACCTCAGCGGCCTGCTGCCCATCGGCTCGACCGACGAACCGGCCGAGGTCGAGGGCCAGGGCCCCATCTCGGCCGAGACCGCCAGGACCCTGGTCTCCGCCAGCGCCGAGAGTGAAGCCCAGGTCTGGTTCCGCCGGATGCTGACCACGCTGGACGGCACTCAGCTGATCGGTCTCGAGAGCCGCCGGCGGCTGTTTCCCAAGCGCCTCAAGCGCTTCCTCGTGCTGCGCGACAAGACCTGCCGCACGCCCTGGTGCGATGCGCCGATCCGCCACGCCGACCATGTCGTGGGCGCCAGCCGTGACGGACCGACAAATGTCGCCAACGGACAGGGTCTGTGCCTCGCCTGCAACCAGGTCAAGGAGGCTCACGGTTGGTCCGCACACGTGGTTGACCCGGGACCGCAGGGCCTGCGAGGAGATGTTGCGCCGCACCGGGTCCGTCTACGAACGCCCACGGGACACAGCTACGACTCCACCGCACCGCCGGTGCTCGAAGCCAGACGAGGCGACCTGTCGCGTCACCGTGCTCGACCCGATTTCAGCTGGATCGAGCACCTGATGGAAGTCCGGCTGGCCGCAGCCTGAGGTGTCAGACTGCGCCGCTGCTATTCGATGCGCAGAGCCGACAGCACGCGGTTGAACGAGCTGGTCACCCCGAACTCGCTGGCGATCTTGCTCATCAGGACGGGGTCGGCCACCTCGTTCGGCAGGATCATGTCCACGTCTGCCACGGGGGCGTCGGGCGCCACCTGCACCACCTTCGGGGCCACGTCCAGGTAGGCCGCCCCGGCCTCCAGCCGCAGCCGTTGGGCGCCCTTGATGTCGGGATCGCCGGAGTCGACGGCCTGGCGCAGGGCGACGAGCGTGCCGTACTTCTCGATCAGCTTGGCGGCTGTCTTCTCGCCGATCCCGGCCACGCCGGGCAGTCCGTCACTGGTGTCGCCGCGCAGCACCGCCATGTCCGCATAGGCCGGGCCGCTCGCCACGGCATACTTCGTCTGCAGGAAGGCCTGGTCGACGAGGTCGGGGTCACGGACGCCACCGCGGGCGGTGTAGATGACCCGGACGTTCGCCGCGTCGTCGACCAGCTGGAACAGGTCGCGGTCACCGGTCACGACATCGACAGCCATGGACCCCTTGTGCCGGGCCGTGAGGGTGCCGATGACGTCGTCCGCCTCGAACCCGTCGGCACCCAACCGGGCGAAGCCGAGCGCCGCCAGCGCGTCGACGATGACGGGCACCTGCGGAGCGAGGTCGTCGGGCACCTCCTCCTCCACGACGGTCGCGTCGGCCAGGCGGTGGGTCTTGTAGGTCGGGATGGCGTCGACGCGGAACTGTGGCCGCCAGTCGTTGTCCCAGCACGCCACGAAGTGGGTCGGCTGGTGCGTCGCGATCAGCGAGGCGACCATGTCGAGGAACCCCCGGATCGCGTTCGTCGGTGGCTGCGAGGGATCGCTGCGCTGGTCCGGCACCCCGAAGAACGCGCGGAAGTACAACGAGGCGGAATCGAGCAGCATGAGACGGCCGGAGGCGTCAGGCGAGGTCATGGCGGACATGGTGCCACTCCCGACCTCGGTCCTCAGTAGGGTGTGGGCGTGGAAGACCTCGATCGACGCATCGTCGACCTGCTTCGCGGTGACGGTCGGATGAGCTACACCGACCTGGGCAAGGCCATGGGCCTGTCCACCTCGGCGGTGCACCAGCGAGTGCGCCGGCTCGAGGAGCGTGGGGTCCTCAAGGGGTATGCCGCGCTCGTCGACTACACCGCGCTGGACCTTCCGCTCACGGCGTTCATCTCGATCTCACCGCTCGATCCTGCTGCACCGGACGACATCCCGGACCGGCTGCGCGACATCACCGAGCTCGAGGCCTGCCACTCGGTGGCGGGCGAGGAGAACTACATCCTCAAGGCGAGGGTCCGCACTCCGGGCGACCTCGAGGTGCTGCTGGCTCGGGTGCGTGCTGCAGCCAACGTGGCCACGCGCACCACCGTGGTGCTCTCGACCCCCTGGGAGTAGCCGCCTCAGCGCTGGTCCAGCTCGTCGAGGGTCAGCAGCGTCAGCGCCGAGGTCCACACGAGCGGAGCGGGGCCGGCCGGGCGCCCCGTGCGAGTGACCTTCTCCGGCAGCGATCCGTAGGACGTGCGGTGGTCATCCAGCCAGTTCAACCACCGCGTGGCTGTCTCGTCACGTCCCGTGGCCGCGGCCGCGAGCGCCACCAACGCGGTCTCGGGCGTCCACGACGCACCGTCGTCCTTGGGCCAGTCGGCGCCGGGTGCCAGACCGCCTGCCGGGCGCAGGCCCTCGCGCTGGTAGCGAAGCCAGGCGTGAGTCACGGCTCGGTCGGCCGCCTGACCTGCCGGTGGACGGTGGAAGGGAGGCAGCAGCATCGCCACAGCGGCGTCGACGCCTCCACCCCCCGGGCCGAAGCGCTCGTAGTCCGGTCCGAAGCTGCGCGCGACGACCTGGCCCAACCGCGAGGCGACCAACCCCGTGGTGACCGCCTCAGTGGTCTGGCCGGTTGCGCGGTAGTCATCGGCCGCAGCTGCCAGGCCGGCGAGCATCGGCGCCACCGTCCCCAGGGAGGTGCGCTCGACCGGCAGCTCCCAGTAGTCCGGTGACGGTGGCGGGAGCCGGTTTCCCGAGGCGACCAGCGTGGTGAGGACGCACACACAGCGGTCCCTGAGACCGGTCGTCGCGGCGGGGACACCTGCGGGGCTCGCGGCTCGCACCTCCGCGATCGCCCAGAGCACCCACCCACACCCGTCGGACTGTCGCGCGCGGTCGGTCAGCGGAGTCCCGTCCAGCCGGTATCGAGCCTGGAAGCCCTGCACGGGGTCGAACTCCAGTCGAGCCAGCCGGTCGAGGATCGACGCAGCCTCCTGGTCGTGACCGCTGACGCCCAGGGCGACCGCCACGAACGAGCCGTCTCGCGGCCAGAAGTGTCCCCAGGGCCCGCCGGGGCCGGCCGCCACGGCTCCGTTCGCGGACAGGAACGAGCGGATGTCGACCAGCGCCCATCGAGCCATGTCCTCCCAGCGGGTGCCCTCGCCGGGCACGGTCCCCGTGTCCAGCCAGAGCTGGTCGGCCCTGCTCTGCCCGCCCGCGGCATACACGTCGGGTGAGCGGTATCCGGGTGCGGTGATGAGACGTGCCTCCGGGAGGTGCGCCCGGGGCCCCGCGGTCGCGCCGACCATGACGAGCGCGAGCAGCAGGATGCCGAGCGACCCCGTCCGCGTGGTCCTCATGTGTCACCCCCCGCACTGGTGGGCCGGTCATCCCACGCTAGATCGGCCAGGGGGTCGACACACACCACATTTGGCGGAGTCGGCCGTTCGGCGTCAGGTCACGGGGGTGCGAACGAGGCGTCAGCGCGCGATCCGCGCGACTCCGGCCCCCGTGGCGGTGACCAGGTCGACCGGGATGAGGGACAGGTCGAGGCCGCGACGGCCTCCCGAGACATACACGCGGTCGAAGCCCAGAGCCGACTCGTCGACAACGGTCGGCAGGGCCTTCTTCTGCCCGATGGGGGAGATCCCTCCGACCACGTAACCGCTCGACCGCTCGGCGTCGGCGGGCTGGGCCATCGCGACCTTCTTGAGGCCCAGCGCGGCCGCGATGGCCTTGAGGTCGAGCTGCCGGTCGACCGGCACCACTCCGACGGCCAGTCCGCGCTCGGACTCGACCAGGAGGGTCTTGAAGACCTGGGCCGGTGGCACCGCCAGCGCCGCAGCGGCCTCCAGTCCGTAGGAGGCCGCCGCGGGGTCGTGGTCGTAGGGATGCAGCTCGAACGCCAGCCCGAGGCGCGTCAGCGCGGTGGTGGCGGGAGTGCCCGCGCTGGCTTCGCGACGCTTGCCCATGCTGAGTTCGGTGTGCCGGGTCGCGCGAGTGGGTCGGTCAGCGCTTCTCGACGCGCTGGACCAGCGCCCAGGCGGCCGGGAAGAGGCCGGCCGCGGCCGCGACCTTGATGGCGTCGCCGACCAGGAAGGGGGTGAAGCCCGCCGCCAGGCCGGCCTCGAGGTCCATCCCGGTGGAGCTCATCAGCCACGACACGCCCACGACGTAGATCACGAGGTTGCCGAGCACCATGGTGATCGCCGTCTTGACGACCGTGCGGTCCCCGCCCCGCTGGGCGAGCCAGCCGACGAGCGCTCCCGCGAGGACGAAGCCGATGACGTAGCCGAACGTCGCACCGCCCCAGCCTTCCTTGTGGTCGGCGAACCAGTTCACGCCCAGGCCGCCGGCGACCAGGTAGGTGCCGACGCTGAGCAGGCCTCGCAGGCCGCCCAGTGAGGCCCCCGTCAGCAGGACGGCGAACGTGCCGAGCGTGAGCGGAACCGGGGTGCCCGGCAGCGGGACGTGCCACTGGGACAACAGGCCGATGAATCCGGCACCGGCCGCGATGAGCAGGAGGTCACGGACGCGTGAACCGACCCATGCGGGGACGCCCACCACAGCGGGGACGTAGTCGGCCAGGACGCGTTTGCGGGGGAGGGCGATAGCAGTCACGGGAGCAACCTAGCGAAGCCCGACGGCGCCTCATGACAGGCCCTCACGTCGGGAAGGTCACACCGGGCACCCGCAGGACGTGCACTCAGACGAGTGAGGCCTCGCGGCTGGCCGCTGCGCGCTCGACGGCGACCGCGTGGGCAGCCTCGTGGTCGCCCTCCTCGCGCCACCACTGCTGGCCCGCCTCGGGGAGGGTGTAGATCGGGTCGTAGTAGACGTAGTCGCGCGACAGGGCGTCGGTGTCGGCGTTCTCGATCGAGGTGCGGTAGTTCTTGCGCCAGAACGACATTCCGCGCTCGGTGTCGTAGCTGTCGACCTGGTGCACCCAGCGCTTGCCCACGAACGGCACGTCGCAGACGATGCGCGGCGTGGCGAACCCGGGCAGGTAGCCCATCATCGAGTGCTGCAGGTGCTGCGCCTCGGCGAGCGAGAGCCGCCAGTGCTCGGAGAACGGGATCATGTCGCACATGTAGAAGTAGTACGGCGTGATCATGGCGTCGTCCTGGAGGGCGAAGCAGAGGTCGAGCAACTGCTCCACCGAGTCGTTGATGCCGCGCATCAGGACGCCCTGGTTGCGCACGTCGCGCACGCCCGCCTCCAGCATCGCCTTGGAGGCATCGGCCACGAGCGGTGTCACGGACTGGGCGTTGTTGACGTGGGTGTGGATCGCCAGGGAGACGCCGCGCGAGCGGGCCTTGGCGGACACGCGGGCGACACCCTCGACGACGTCGGGCTGCAGCCAGTGCTGGGGAAGGCCCATCAGCGCCTTGGTCGCGAGCCGGATGTCGCGGATGTTCTCGACGTCGAGCAGCTTGTCGATGAAGCCCTCGAGGTTCTTCCAGGGCATGTTGGCGACGTCGCCACCCGAGACGACGACGTCACGCACCTGGGGCGTCTGCTGCAGGTAGGCGAGCATCGCGGCGTAGCGGTCGACCGGCTTGCCGGTCAGCTTGAGCTTGTCGATGACGGCGGTCGAGTTGCCGACGAGGTCCATGCGGGTGCAGTGGCCGCAGTACTGCGGACAGGTCGGGAGCAGCTCGGCGAGCACCTTGGTGGGGTAGCGGTGGGTCAGGCCCTCGGCGACCCACATGTCGTGCTCGTGCAGGCTGTCGCGGGTCGCGTGCGGGTGGGACGGCCAGTCGGTGCGGCGGTCGGAGAAGACCGGGAGCATGTAGCGACGGATCGGGTCGGCGTAGAACGCCCGCGTGAACTCGGCACCGGCGGCGGGCATCCGCCCGTCGGTCCAGGTCATCTCGCTGACCATGGTGTTCATCATCTGCGGGGGGACGAGCATCGACATCGTGGCGCGCTCGGCCTGGTCACGCTCGAGGTCGGCATAGAAGGCGTCGCTGAGCAGGTCGCCCATCAGCTCGCGCAGCTGCTTGATGTTCTTGACGCAGTGCGCCCGCTGCCACTGCGCGCTGGCCCAGTCCTCGGCGGTGACGTCACGCCAGCCCGCGAAACGGGTCCAGTCGGGCTCCACCAGCTCGCGGTGGCGGTAGACATAGGGCTGCTCGATCGCGGTGCTCATACGTGGCAGGATACGGGACAGGTTCCGATGAAATCGACATCCGACCGCAAGATTTGCGCTCTGTGTCGCAATTGATAGGAGATTCTGTGCCTGCGTCGATCAACTGCCGATCCACGCCGTCCTCGCCGGTGGGTCTGCACCGCGTCCTCGAGCCCGCGGGGGCCTCGCTGCCCCAGGCGGCCCAGCGGCTCGACGCCTCGCCCGAGCTGTGGCCGGACGAGGTCCGCATCAGCATCGAGACGCTCAACCTCGACGCGGCCTCCTACCGTCAGCTCTCCGAGAAGCACGCGGGCGACGGCGCGGCACTGCGGGCAGAGGTGCTCGACATCGTGGCCACCCGCGGCAAGATGCAGAACCCTGTCACCGGCTCCGGCGGCATGCTCATCGGCACCGTCGAGGAGGTCGGGCCGGAGTCCACCCTGGGCCTGTCGGTCGGGGACCGCGTCGCGACGCTCGTCTCCCTGTCGCTCACGCCGCTGGTCATCACCGACGAGCTGGCCGGCTGGGACGGCCGCTCCGAGCGGGTCCCGGCGCAGGGGCACGCCATCCTCTTCGGCCGCTCGATCGCAGCCCAGCTGCCCGACGACCTCACCCCGGACCTCGCCCTCATGGTCATGGACGTGTGCGGCGCACCAGCGCTCGTGGCCCGCGTCGTGGGGGAGTATGCCGCGCGCGGCCTAAGCCCGACGGTGTGCGTGCTCGGCGCGGCCGGCAAGTCCGGCTCGCTGTCGCTCGCCGCGGCGGCGGATGCGGGTGCGGGCCGTCGGATCGCTGTGGTGCCGTTCCACCGCGAGGCCGACCTGCTGGCCGGCACTGGCCTGGCGGACGAGGTGGTCATCGCCGACGCCCGCAGCCCGCTCGGGCTGTCCGAAGCGGTCGCAGCCGCCGGTGGACCCGCCGACATCACGGTGGTCTGCGTCGACGTCCCCGGGTGCGAGCAGCCGGCCATCCTGTCGACGGCCCAGGGCGGCACGATCATTTTCTTCTCCATGGCCACGCACTTCGCCGCAGCAGCCCTCGGCGCCGAGGGCGTCGCCGCCGACGTGCGCATGCTGGTGGGCAACGGCTACGTGCCCGGCCACGCGGCATACGCCCTCGACCTCATCCGGGGCAACGCCGCGGTGAGGGGTCTGTTCGAAGGCCGCCTCGCGGAGTAGCCGCGGGACCAAAGGCCTTCCGCTCCGGTGTCGGTCCGTGGTGTCGTGGGCGCATGCCGCAGACGTCCGCCGTGCCCGAGACCGTGTCCTACGCCCCGGAGGACCTCGAGCTGGACCTGCGATGGTGGGCTGCGGCCAACTACCTGACGGTCGGGCAGATCTACCTCCTGGACAACGCCCTGCTGCGTGAGCCCCTGGCCCTGGCGCACACCAAGCCCCGCCTGCTCGGCCACTGGGGGACCAGCCCCGGCCTGTCGATGGTCTACGCCCTCGTCAACCGGCGGATCCGGGAGACCGGCACGGACTGGCTCTACGTCACCGGCCCGGGTCACGGCGGCCCGGCGCTCGTGGCCGCGGCGTGGCTCGAAGGCACGTACAGCGAGATCTACCCTCACGTCGGCGACGACGGTGTTGGCGTCCTCCAGCTCTTTCGGCAGTTCTCCGCTCCCGGTGGCGTGCCGAGCCACGTCAGCGTGCAGACCCCCGGGTCGATCCACGAGGGTGGCGAGCTCGGATACGCGCTGGTGCATGCGGCGGGCGCGGCGTTCGACCACCCGGAGCTCGTGGTCGCGTGCGTCGTCGGCGACGGGGAGGCGGAGACGGGCCCGCTGGCCGCGTCATGGCGGCTGCCGAACTTCCTCAACCCGCGGCGCGATGGTGCGGTGCTGCCGATCCTGCACGTCAACGGTTACAAGATCGCCGGGCCCACCGTGTTGGGACGGACTTCCGACGCGGATGTGGAGGCCTACCTGCGCAGCCAGGGATGGGATCCGGTGACGGTCAGTGGCGACGACCCCGAGCAGGTGTTCCCGGCCTTCCGTGCGGCACTGGCGGCAGCCCACGACCGGATCCTGGGCATCCAGGCGACCGCACGCAGTGGCGACGGGCCGGCCGAGCCCGTACGTCACCCCTGGCCGGCCATCGTGCTGCGGACACCGAAGGGCTGGACCGGTCCCGACGTCGTCGACGGCGAGCAGGTGGAGGGGACGAACCTGTCCCACCAGGTGCCGCTGGCCGGCCTCGCCGACGACCCCGAACACCTGCGCCTGCTCGAGGAGTGGCTGCGCAGCTACCGCCCCGACGAGCTGTTCGACGACGACGGCCGGCTGGTGCCCGAGCTGCGGGAGCTCGCGCCCCGAGGGGACAAGCGGATGTCGGCGACGCCCTACGCGAACGGCGGACGGCTGCGCACGGAGCTTCCAGCGCAGGACCTGGCAGCGTACGAGGTCCCCCTCACGCCCACGACTCGCGGACAGGACTCGGTCGAGAACACCAGCACGTCCGGTCGCCTGATGCGCGACCTGTATGCCGCGACGACCCGACCCGACGGAGGCGGCACCTTCCGGCTGTTCTCCCCGGACGAGACGGCGAGCAACCGCCTGCAGCCGGTGTTCGAGGTGACCGATCGCTGCTTCATGGGACCACTACGGGAGACCGACGACCACCTCGGCCCGGATGGCCGGGTCATGGAGGTGCTGAGCGAACACCTGTGCCAGGGCTGGCTCGAGGGATACGTGCTGAGCGGCCGGCACGGGGTGTTCGCGACGTACGAGGCGTTCGCGATGGTGTCGGCGTCGATGGCCGTGCAGCACGTGAAGTGGCTGCAGCACGCGCAGGAGCTGCCCTGGCGGGCCGACGTGTCGTCGCTGAACGTGCTGCTCACCTCGACGTGCTGGCGCAACGACCACAACGGGTTCTCCCACCAGGGGCCAGGCCTGATCGACTGCCTCATCCCGTTGTCGCCGGAGGTCGTGCGGGTGTGGCTGCCCCCGGACGCCAACACGACGCTGTCCATCACCGACCACTGCCTGCGCAGCACCAACTACGTCAACCTCATCGTCGTGGACAAGCAGAAGCACCTGCAGTACCTCTCGCTCGAGGAGGCCCACGCACACTGCGCGGCGGGAGCCGGCGTCTGGGAGTGGGCCAGCACCTGCGCACCTGACGACGAGCCCGACATCGTGCTCGCCTGCGCCGGCGACGTCCCGACCCAGGAGGCGCTCGCCGCCGCCGAGCTGCTCGCCCAGCACGTGCCCGAGCTCAGGGTGCGCTTCGTCAACGTCGTCGACCTGATGGCCCTGCTTCCCGAGAACGACCACCCCCACGGCTACCCGGACAGCAAGTTCGACGGCCTCTTCACGGCCGACAAGCACGTCGTGTTCGCGTTCCACGGCTACCCCCGTGCGGTGCACCAGCTCATCCACGGGCGCAGCGACCCCGGGCGCTTCCACGTCCGCGGCTTCAACGAGCAGGGCACGACCACGACGCCCTTCGACATGGTCGTGCTCAACCGGATGAGCAGGTTCCACCTCGCCCAGGAAGTGCTGCGGCGGGCAGAACGCCAGGTGCCCGGGTCGGAAGCGCTCACCGAGCTGTGCAAGCGCCGGCTCGCCGAGCACCGGCCCTACATCGAGGAACACCTCGAGGACCTGCCCGACATCGCGGACTGGACCTGGAGGGGGCCGCTGCACCGCAGCGCGCCGGACGAGTCGGGCCGGTAGTTTCGACCCCGTGACCACCAGCATCTACATCGCCGGCACCGAAGCCCGGTCCGGCAAGTCGGCGGTGGCGGTCGGACTGCTGCACCAGCTGAGCCGACGCGCGGGCCGGGTGGGCGTGTTCCGCCCCATCGTCCGCGCCGCGGGGCCGGACGAGCTCGTCCTGACGCTGTTGTCCCAGCTGCCCGGCGACCTCTCGGCCGAGCAGGCGTGCGGCGTGACCTACGACGACCTGCACGCCTCGCCCGAGCGGGCCATGGGGGTGATCGTCGACCGCTTCCACGACGTCGCGCGCGACCACGACGTCGTCCTCGTCGTGGGGTCGGACTTCACCGACGTCGCGGCGCCGACGGAGTTCTCGGTCAACGCCGCGGTGGCAGCCAACCTCGGCTCCCGGCTGCTCCTGGTCGTGCCGGCACAGGGGCACGATCCCGCGGAGGTCGCCACGACAGCCGAGATGGCGGTCACGGCAGCACGCGAGGCGCACGCGCACGTGACCGGCGTGGTGGCCAACCAGGTGGCACGAGAGCTCCTGGCGGCCACGACGACCGCCGTGTCGGACCGGGTCGGGCTCCCCGTGCAGTCGCTCCCGGAAACGCCACTGCTGCGTGCCCCGACCGTCAAGGACCTCGTCGACGCGTGCTCGGGCCGGCTCGTCCACGGCGAGGCGGGGTGGCTCGACCGCGAGTGCATGGGTCTGGTTGTCGCAGCCATGACCATGCCCCACGTCCTGGACCGGCTCATCGAGGGTGGCGTGGTGATCGTGCCCGGTGACCGTGAGGACGTGGTCCTGGGCGTCCTGCTCGCCCACCGCTCCAAGACGTTCCCGACGCTGTCGGGAATCGTGCTCAACGGCGGGTTCCCCCTCTCGCCGCAGGTCGAGCGGCTCATCGAGGGCCTCGACGTGGTGCTGCCGGTCATCGCGACCGACGGCGGCACGATGACGACGGCCACGAGGCTGGGCGCGGCGCGCGGGCGCCTGACCCCCGAGTCCACCCGGAAGCTCGAGGCCGCTGTGGCCATGGTCGAGCGCGGACTCGACGCCGAGGCGTTGCTCGGGCCGGTCGCGACGACGGGGGAGGGTGCTGTCACCCCGTTGATGTTCGAGCACCGGCTGGTCGACGACGCGCGGGCCGCGGCCGCCCACATCGTGCTGCCGGAGGGCGCCGAGGACCGGATCCTGCTCGCGGCCGACACCGTCCTGGCACGGGGGATCGCCAAGCTCACGCTCCTCGGCGACGAGGAGACGATCCGTGCCAACGCAGCCCGCCTGGGTGCGGACATCTCCCTGGCGGCCGTCATCGACCCGTCCGGCAGCTCCCTGCGCGAAGGATTCGCCGCCGACTACGCCGCGCTGCGGGCCCACAAGGGCGTCACCCTCGACCAGGCCCGTGACCGGGTCGTCGACCCGTCCTACTTCGGCACGATGATGGTGCACCAGGGGCTCGCTGACGGCATGGTCTCGGGGTGCATCACGACCACGGCACACACGATCCGCCCCGCCCTCGAGATCGTCCGGACCGCGCCCGACGTGTCCGTGGTCTCGAGTGTCTTCCTGATGTGCCTGGCCGACCGCGTGCTGGTCTACGGCGACTGTGCCGTCAACCCCGACCCGACCGCCGAGCAGCTCGCTGACATCGCGATCTCCTCGGCCCGCACGGCACAGCGGTTCGGCATCGAGCCCAAGGTGGCGATGCTGTCCTACTCGACGGGTGAGTCGGGGACCGGCGCTGATGTCGACAAGGTCCGCGCCGCCACGGCGCTGGTCCACCAGCGTGCTCCGGAACTGCTCGTCGAGGGTCCCATCCAGTACGACGCGGCAGTCGACCCCCACGTCGCGGCGACGAAGCTCAAGGACAGCCCGGTGGCGGGGCGTGCGACCGTCTTGGTGTTCCCCGACCTCAACACCGGCAACAACACCTACAAGGCAGTTCAGCGCAGCGCGTCGGCCGTCGCCATCGGCCCCGTCCTCCAGGGCCTCAACCGACCGGTCAACGACCTGTCCCGTGGAGCGCTGGTGCGCGACATCGTCAACACGATCGCCATCACGGCGATCCAGGCCGGCGCCTGATGCCGGCCCCGCACACGGTCCTGGTCGTCAACTCCGGGTCGTCCTCGCTGAAGTACCAGGTCATCGATGCCGACACAGGGGCCACGGCGGCCTCAGGGCTGGTCGAGAGGATCGGGGGACCAGGACGGCTCAAGCACACCGGCGGCGATGCGACCCACGAACGCGACGTCACCTGCACGGACCACAAGGATGCTCTCGACGCGGCCCGAGAGGCGTTGCGCGAGCACGGACCGGACCTCGAGGAGGTGGGGCTGTTCGCCGTGGGCCATCGGGTCGTGCACGGGGGCCCACGGTTCACCGAGCCGGTGGTCGTCGACGACGACGTCATCGAAGCCATCCGCGAGCTCGTCCCGCTCGCGCCCCTGCACAACCCGGCGAACCTCGAGGGCATCCTCAGCGCCCGACAGTCCTTCCCCGACGTGCCGCAGGTTGCCGTCTTCGACACCGCCTTCCACCAGACCCTCCCGCCACGTGCCCACACGTATGCCGTGCCCGCCGCGTGGCGCGAACGCCACCACGTGCGGCGCTACGGATTCCACGGCACGTCGCACCGCTACGTCTCCCGGCGTACGGCGGAGCTCCTGGGCCGCAGCCCCGCCGACTGCAACGTGATCGTGCTCCACCTCGGCAACGGCGCCAGCGCCTGCGCGGTGCAGGGTGGTCGCAGCGTCGACACCTCGATGGGGCTCTCGCCTCTCGAAGGCCTGGTGATGGGCACTCGCTCGGGTGACGTCGACCCGGCGCTCGGCGCCTATCTGGAGCGCGTCGCGGACCTCGACTCCACGGCATACGACGAGGCGCTCAACAAGGGCAGCGGCCTGGTGGGCCTGGCCGGCATCTCCGACGTGCGCGAGCTCGAGCAGCGGCGTGCGGCCGGCGACGCGGACGCCGACCTGGCCTTCGACGTGATGGTCTACCGGCTGCGCAAGTACATCGGTGCGTATGCCGTGGCGCTGGGCCACGTGGATGCCATCGCCTTCACCGGTGGCATCGGTGAGAACAGCGCCGAGGTGCGGCACGCCGTGCTCCGCGGGCTCGAGGTCCTCGGGGTCGAGGTCGACGCGCTGGCGAACGTCGCGGGGGAGCCCACCCGGCTGGTCACGACGGCCCACAGCCACATCGCGGCCTACGTGGTCCCGACCAACGAGGAGCTGGAGATCGCCCGCGCCTGCCTCGCCGTCCTGCGGCAGGACCGTCCCGTCTAGGGTGCTGGCGTGACCACCCTGTACCGCGGCGGCTTCGTCTACACCCCCATCGACCCCTTCGCCAACGCGATGGTGGTCGACGACGCGACGGGCACCATCGCCTGGATCGGCGGGGACGACGCGGCGGCCGTGCACGTCGACGCCGTCGACGAGATCGTGGAGCTCGACGGGGCCCTCGTGACCCCGGCGTTCGTCGATGCCCACGCCCACACGTCCCAGACCGGGGCCGGTCTGCGCGGGGTCGACCTCGGCGCGACGCAGTCGGTCGTCCAGGCGCTCAGCCGCATCGAGGACGCCGCGCGTGCCAACCAGGGCCGCCCCGTCTACGCCCCCAACTGGGACCAGGGCGGCTGGGCCGAGCGCCGGCCGCACACGGGTGTCGAGCTGGACCGCGCGACCTACGGGGGAGTCGTCTACTCGCCCCGCGTCGACGGCCACTCAGCGGTCATCTCGTCGGCCCTCGCGGCTGCCTCCGGTGCCCGTGACCTTCCCGGCTGGGAGGGTGACGGCCTGGTCACCAAGGACGCCCACCACGCAGCCCGCGAGGCCTTCAACGGCGCGGTCACCCCAGCGCAGCGACGGGCCGACATCGACCTCGCCCTCCAGGCCGCCGCGGCCGCCGGAATCGGACTGGTCCACGAGAACGGCGGGCGCACCCTGTCGGGCACGGACGACTTCGCCGAGGTGCTGGCGGCGGGGGAGCGCGGTGACGGCCCTCAGACCATCGGCTACTGGGCCCAGCTCGTGGCCGACGAGGCGCAGGCTCGCGACGTCGCCACCCTGCGCGGCGCGCGGGGGCTCGCGGGCGACCTCAACATCGACGGGTCGGTCGGGTCACGGACCGCCCACCTTCGCGCGGACTACTCCGACGCCTCCGGTCACTCCGGCAACGCCTACCTCACCGTCGAGCAGGTGCGCGACCACGTCGCATCCTGCTCACTGGCGGGCGTCCAGGCGGGGTTCCACGTCATCGGCGACGCCGGGGTGGACACCGCGATCGAGGGTTTCGAGGCCGCTGCCGCGCTCGTGGGGGCTCCGGTCGTGACGCGGAACCGGCACCGCCTCGAGCACCTCGAGATGATCTCGCGTGACGGCATCGAGCGTCTGGTGAGACTCGGGGTCAGTGCCAGCGTCCAGCCCGCCTTCGACGCCTTCTGGGGCGGCGACGAGGGCATGTATGCCGCCCGGCTGGGCGCCGACCGCGTCCACGGACGCGGGGGTGGCGACTGCGCCCCGATGAACGCCTTCGCGTCGATGATGGCCGCGGGGATGACGGTCGCGTTCGGGTCCGACTCCCCGGTGACCCCGTTCGCCCCGTGGGAGGCGGTGCGGGCCGCCATCTTCCACCACGACCAGGCACAACGGGTGTCCGCCCGATCAGCGTTCCTCGCGCACACCCGCGGTGGTTGGCGGGCCGCCGGCTACGACGACCGGGGCTACCTCGACCTTGGTCTGCCGGCGAGCTTCGCCGTGTGGGAGGTGGGCGACCTCGTGGTGCAGGCACCCGACGACCGCATCCAGACCTGGTCCACCGACCCACGGTCAGGGACGCCCGGCCTGCCCGACCTCTCACCCGGCAGCCCCTCACCGACCTGTCAGCGGACCGTCGTGCGCGGCCGGACCGTCTTCGACTCGGGCGCGTTCAGCTCGTGATCCCCGATCGGGGAAGGGAGAATTTGCGGCACAGAGGACTGGCGGCCGGAAATTCTCTCTCGCGCTGCTAGATTTGCCGCGTGTCTTCGCGTGYGAAACCCCTCCTCGACCTCGACCCGGCTGACGTCCGCCGGGCCCGCACCCTGGCTCGCAAGGCCGGCCGACCCGTCGTCAAGCTGGCCCGGAGCCACACGACCGTCAGCGTCGAACGCGCCACGCTGCGCCTCGCCGGCCTGGCCGGCGCCGACCACGAGCGGGTGCCGTGGGTCAACCACCTCGTCGACGCGGTCCGTGCCGAGGTCGGGCTCGAGCACGGCATCACCAGCCCCGTGTTCGACGCCCTGCGCAGGGGAGAGGCGTCCGACCTGCTCACCCTGGCCCAGAAGGCCGCGAGCGGCTCGGTCCAGTTCCGGCTCCCCGAGGGCAAGGCCGCCACCGCGGCCGCCAAGGACGCGCGCCGCGAGGTGAGCCGCGGCATACGCGCCATCGACAAGCAGCGAGCCAACCGCGACCGCCTCATCAAGCGCCACGGCGACCCGCAGCAGCGTCCGTGGATCTACCTCATCGTCGCCACCGGCGACATCTACGAGGACATCCCGCAGGCGCAGAACGCCGCCCGCGAGGGCGCCGACATCATCGCGGTGATCCGCTCCACGGGGCAGTCGTTGCTCGACTACGTGCCCGAGGGCGCCACCCGCGAGGGGTATGCCGGCACGTACGCCACCCAGGAGAACTTCCGGCTCATGCGGGCGGCCCTGGACGAGACGTCCAAGGAGCTCGGTCGCTACATCCGGCTGACCAACTACGCGTCCGGCCTCTGCATGCCCGAGATCGCCACCCTGGCCGGGCTCGAGCGGCTCGACATGATGCTCAACGACTCGATGTACGGGATCCTGTTCCGCGACATCAACCCGATCCGGACGTTCGTCGACCAGCGGTTCAGCCGCCAGATCCACGCCCGCGCCGGGATCATCATCAACACCGGCGAGGACAACTACCTCACCACCGCCGACGCCGTCGAGGCCGCCCACACGGTGACCGTGAGCCAGCTGCTCAACGAGTACTTCGCCAAGGAGGCAGGTCTCGACGACTGGCAGCTCGGCCTGGGCCACGCGTTCGAGATCAACCCCGAGATCCCCGACTCGTTCCGGATGGAGCTCGCGCACGCGCTGCTCGCCCGCCAGCTCTTCCCGGACGCGCCGCTGAAGTGGATGCCGCCGACCAAGCACATGACCGGCGACGTGTTCCGCGGGTACCTCCTGGACGGGTTCTTCAACCTCGTCGGGGCGATGACCGGTCAGGGCATCCTGCTCGTCGGCATGATGACCGAGGCCGTGGTGACGCCGTTCCTGTCCGACCGCGACCTCGCCCTCCAGAACGTCCGCTACGTGCTCAACGCTGCCGGGGGTCTCACCGAGGACTTCCACCCACCTCGTGACGGGTTCATCCAGACCCGTGCGCGAGGCGTGCTCGGCGAGGCCATCGACCTGCTCACCGCGATCACGGAGGAGCCTGGCAAGGCCCCCCTGCTCGAGGCGATCGCCGACGGCACCTTCGGCCTGATGAAGCGCCCCGCGAACGCCGGCAAGGGCCTCGACGGGGTGGTGGTCCGCGCCGACGGCTACGACAACCCCGCGACGACCCTCCTCGAGACGGGGGAGACCCGATGACCCCGGCCCAGGACCCGCGCACCACCGACAAGGCGATGCCGCTCGACCCCATGCCCGCCAAGGCCACCACCAAGGGAGCCAAGGCCGCGCGCAAGACGCCCGACATCGTCCGCCCCTACGGCGACACCACCGGCGACGGCATGGTGCAGGTGTCGTTCACCCTGCCCGTCCCGCACGACAAGCGCGCCGAGGGCGCCGCGCTCCAGCTCGCGGCCAAGATGGGCCTCGAGCCGGCCCTGCTCGTCCACGCGAAGCCGATGGGTCCCGACTTCACCTTCTTCGTCGTGTACGGCAGCGCCACCCACCTCGTCGACCTGCGCGACGTGGTCGTCGTCGAACGCGAGTTCCCCCTGCTGAGCCCCGCCGAGGTCAACAAGGCGGTCAAGGCCCGGCTGCGACGCAAGCTCGTCGTGGTCGGCGCCTGCATCGGCACGGACGCCCACACGGTCGGGATCGACGCGATCCTCAACATCAAGGGCTTCGCGGGAGAGAAGGGGCTGGAGTACTACCGGGAGATCAAGGTCGTGAACCTCGGCGCCCAGGTCCTCGTCCCCGAGCTCGTCGCCCGCGCCCGGGCCGAGAAGGCCGACGCCGTCATGGTCAGCCAGGTCGTCACCCAGCGCGACGCCCACATCCACAACACGACGACGATGAGCGCGGCCTTCCGTGAGGCCTACCCTGCGGGACAGGTGCCGTTGCTCGTCGTCGGTGGTCCGCGCTTCGAGGAGGGCTCTGCCCCCAAGCTGGGGGTGGACCGGATCTTCGGGCGCGGCACCACTCCGGGCGAGGTCGCCAGCTACCTCGTCCACGCCCTCGCCCCCGCCCACACCCGCACCAAGGAGACGTCATGACCGCCCCCGGCACCGCGACGGTCGGACTGACCGTCACCCACCGCCGCTACGTTCCCTACAGCCACGCGCACTACGCCGGGAACCTCGTCGACGGCGCCTACTCGCTCGCTGCGTTCGGCGACGTCGCCACCGAGATGTGCATCCGGACGGACGGCGACGAGGGGCTGTTCGCGTCGTACTCCGACGTCCAGTTCAAGGCGCCGGTCCGGGCGGGCGACGTCATCGAGATCGAGGCCCGACTGGTGCGGGCCGGCGCCCGCAGCCGTGAGATGGAGTTCGAGGTCCGCGTGGTCGGCCGCGGTGCCCCCGAGCGCGGCGAGTCCGCGGCCGAGCTCCTGGACCCTCCCGTGGTGGCCACCACGGCCCGCGGGGTCGTGGTGGTTCCGCCGGCGGCCTCGACCGCCTGAGGGGTGCTGTCGGCGTGTCGCGCGCGACACGCC